>CAZKMH010000019.1:0-14520 GCA_964553395.1 uncultured Rikenellaceae bacterium
AGTTTTATGACAAAACGACAGTAAAATGATACTCCCCTGCCACATTTAAAAGAATTAAGTAACTTTGACAACGATTAATAAAACATCCGGAATCATGACGGTTCACAATTCTGTTAAAAGGGTCACAACTCACGTTTTGAATGAGATGAAGCTTAAGGGCGAGAAGATCGCAATGCTGACTGCTTATGATTATTCAATTGCCAGGATAGTTGATGAGGCGGAAATTGATGTAATCCTGGTTGGTGATTCGGCATCAAATGTGATGGCCGGTTATGATACGACCCTTCCCATTACCCTTGACAATATGATCTACCATGGTGCTTCGGTTGTAAGGGGTGTTAAAAGAGCACTTGTAATAGTTGACCTGCCTTTCGGAACTTACCAGGGCAATTCGAAGGAGGCTCTGGCATCATCCATCAGGATAATGAAAGAGACTGGCGCACACGGGGTGAAACTTGAGGGCGGACTGCAGGTTATAGAATCGGTTGAGCGGATCCTTTCGGCAGGGATACCGGTAATGGGGCATCTCGGACTTACCCCCCAGGCTATTCATAAGTTTGGCACATATGTAGTAAGGGCAAAGGACTCGGAAGAGGCAAGAATTCTTTTGGAAGATGCAAAACTCCTTGAAAAAACAGGATGCTTTGCAATTGTACTTGAAAAAATTCCAGCAAAGCTGGCAGAAGAGGTTACTCTGAGCCTGAAGATTCCGGTCATAGGCATTGGTGCCGGACCCAAAACAGATGGGCAGGTGCTCGTCCTTCATGATATGCTTGGTATAACTCAGGAATTCTCCCCAAGGTTCCTGCGCAGATATCATAACTTACATGCAGAGATCAAGGGTGCTGTACAGATGTACATCAATGATGTCAGAACACAACAGTTCCCGAGTGAAAAGGAACAATACTGAAAATGCCTGAAATTCTCTACGAAGACAACCATCTGATTGCGATCAACAAAAAATCTTCTGACCTGTCCCAGGGCGATAAGTCAGGAGATACTCCGCTTGATGCTGAAGTAAAAAAGTATATTGCCGACAAATACAATAAACCGGGTGAGGTGTTTCTGGGTGTTGTTCACAGACTCGATCGACCGGTAAGCGGAGTTATTCTTTATGCACGCACTTCAAAGGCGCTTGCACGGTTGAATGAAATGTTCCGGACAGGCAATGTCGTAAAGACCTACCTGGCAATAGTTAAGGAGAGGCCTCCTGATGATAAGGCGACATTAAACCATTACCTGAAGAAGAATGAAAAACAAAACAAGACCTATGTACATGATAATGAGGTCAAAGGCTCAAAGAAAGCTAGTCTGACCTATCAGATTGCAGGTCGTTCCGACCGTTATTATCTTCTTGAAATTGAACTTCATTCAGGGCGTCATCATCAGATCAGGGCTCAGCTGGCCAGGATAGGATGCCCGGTAAAAGGGGATCTGAAATACGGCTTCAACAGATCGAATGAAGATGGCAGCATCAGCCTGATGGCCAGAAGGCTTGAATTCACGCATCCCGTTAAAAAAGAAAAGGTGGTAATTACCGCACCTTTTCCTGAAAATGACATATGGAAAGCGTTCAATTATAAATGAACCTGACAATCTGAAGGAACCTTTTATTTCCTGCCCGGCTTTTCAGTTTTTGCTTTTAATGGCTATAAGTATTAACAGTGTCAAAATTACTCTAATGCCATGGGAGTAGCGTTAATTTCAGGTTAATAAGCGTTAAGGAAAAGTTAAAACATTATTGAGTTTTAGCATGATAAGTTAATTTTGTGTCATGAACAGGAATAAATTCCTCGGACTCATATTCATGATGCTCATTTCACTGATTGGCATCATCTGGGTTCAGATCATCTGGATCCGGAGTGCGGTCAGTGTGCGAAATGAGAATTTCAATGCCATGGTCATTACCTCCATTAATAATGCCGCGAACTCAATTGAGTCGCAACGGGAGATGAGCTTTTTAAATAATTTTATATTTCCTAATGCAGGTTCCCTTAATACTTCAGAGGGAAATCTTTCAGGTTATTTAAGTATCGATAGCTATTCGTCATCTTCTGACGGCAGCAATTTCAGCGTCAGGATAACCAATCAGTCGGTCAAAAAGGAACCCGGGAAAGAAGCGGTTGTAGTGGTTCAGGATACTATGTTCACTTCCGATTCAGGATCCATTGTTGGATTACCTGCGGATGATCCGGGAAGGATGACCATTGTGAATGAGGGGGAGCCGGGCGCTAAAAGTCATGGTAATGTTTATATTCAACAGAAAGAATTCATTGAATGGGTGAAGAAGAGATCGAATGAATTCCAGAATATGAGCAACCGGATGATCTCTGAGATTTATCAATGGGAAAAGACCATGGAACTTGATAACAGGGAAATTGAATATGCCATAAGTCAATCGTTATTGTATTCAGGAATCAGGACTCCGTTTGAATTTGCGGTGATCAGAAACGGAACGGTTAATGACGGAACATTCAAAAAATCAAGTAAGAATGATTTCCTGAAAAGCAATTACAAAGTCAGGCTCTTCCCTGATAACATAATCCGTCAGGATATGGTTCTTTCGGTGGTATTCCCTGAACGTACAAATTATGTTCTCGGATCAATAGCCTGGATCCTTAGCGGGTCACTTCTTTTTTCACTTATTATCCTTGCAACATTCGCCATGAGCCTTTTCTTCATAATACGTCAGAAAAAGATTGCCGAAATGAAATCTGATTTTCTGAACAATATGACCCATGAATTTAAAACGCCGATAGCTACCATTTCACTTGCTGCCGATACCATTACAAATCCTAAAGTTATAAGCGATGAATCGAAGATAAAGCACTTTATCAGCATGATAAAGAAGGAGAACAGCAGGATGAACAAGAAAGTAGAGACGATCCTTCAGATTGCCTCACTCGATAAGAAGGAAATCAGTTTTAAATTTGAGAATTTGTCGCTTCATCCGGTTATCGAACGTGCTGTAGAATCGATGGATATCCTGGTTTACCAGCGGAACGGAAACATAAAGCTAAGATTTGATGCACATGAACCGGTTATTTACGGTGATGCGGAACATCTGTACAACCTTGTCAATAATCTTCTCGATAATGCGATCAAGTATTCGCCTGAAGCGCCGGATATTACGGTTCAGACAAAAAATATTGAAAGCGGAATTATTATGTCGGTAGAGGATAAAGGAATCGGCATGTCAAAAAGTGTCCAGGCCAGGATATTCGAAAGATTCTACAGAAAACCATCCGGTAATGTTCATGATGTGAAAGGATTCGGCCTTGGTTTGAATTATGCAATGGCGATTGTCGATGCACATAAGGGTAAAATAACTGTTCAAAGCGAATCCGGCAAAGGAAGCCGGTTTGAAGTATATATACCATTTAACTGGGAAAGTGAAAAATGACTGCAAAGCCTGTACGGATTTTTCTTGTTGAAGACGACCTGAGCTTTGGTTCGGTCCTGAAATCTTACCTCGAAATCAACGATTTTTCTGTTGAGTGGGTCGACGACGGCAAGTATGCCGTTGATCATTTCAGGCGGGGAATGTTCGATATCTGCATCCTCGACGTGATGCTGCCGCATGTCGACGGATTCACTATCGCAAATGAAATAAGGCAGATCAACAACCTGGTTCCGATAATCTTCCTGACAGCAAAAAAGATGAAGGAGGATGTGCTTAAGGGGTACAATGTAGGCGGTGATGACTATATTTCAAAGCCGTTCGATACAGACATACTTCTGGCAAAACTGCGTGCAATACTTGCCCGGCGCGATTTTCAGAATGGCACAAAAGATATTTACGAAATAGGTAAATTTATTTTCAATTCGAAGCTGAGGACACTTACCACCGGTGGGGATGAGAAAAAACTCTCACCAAAGGAAGCACAGCTTCTTGAACTGCTGGCAGTTAATCCTAATGCCTTGATCAGCAGGGAGATGGCTCTGAAGAAAATTTGGGGTAACGATGATTATTTTACTGCCAGGAGTATGGATGTATATATTACAAAGCTGAGAAAATTCCTGTCCGAAGATCCCCGGCTCAATATAAAGAACATACATGGAGCCGGATTCCAGCTGATCATCAGCGAGGATTGATTTGCAGGCTATCCTTATTGAAACCAAGGGGTAGAAGATCTCCTCCCTTTTCAATTAGACTTATTTTGTTTTTCCCTCCGAGAATGATCCTTATATTCCTGCCATTCCTTGATTCTTCCTCATTTATCACCTGACGGCAATTGCCGCATGGGGAGACAGCATCATCACACAATCCGTGATCAGTAAAAGCCGTAATAGCGAGAACAACAGGTATATCTCCCGGATGAGCTGAGGATGCAGCGGCAAGTGCGCTTCTCTCCGCGCAGATACCTGAAGGGAAAGCTGCATTCTCGATATTGACCCCGGTAACTATAACTCCGCTTTCAAGCCTCAGTGCAGCACCGACTTTGAATTTTGAGTAAGGTGCATAGGCATTTTTTGCTGCCACACGTGCGGATAATAAAAGCTCACGGTCAGCACTATTCAGCTCTTCAATGTCGTCAACCTCATTATACGAAAACGTTATATAATTCGTTCTTATCATAACCCGCCGGTTGAGTATGGATGACAAATTTACTATTTTTGCCGTAAAAGGACATTTGATGTGCCGGCAATTATCTTTTCTCATTCAGTTACTTTTAATTATCGCTTTTACCTCATGCAGGGTTAACAGGCCGGCTGTGACTCCATCCAGTCCGACTATTACAACACAGGCTTATATAGAAAGGTATAAAGATCTGGCAGTCAGAGAGATGATGCGAACAGGTGTTCCGGCAAGCATTACCCTGGCACAGGGTATAGTGGAATCAAATTATGGCAGGAGCACTCTGGCAAGTGTCGCGAATAACCATTTTGGCATCAAGTGTCACGGCGATTGGACCGGGAAAACTTACAGGCATGATGATAACAGAAGGAACGAATGCTTCAGAAAGTATTCGCATGCAGAGGAATCCTTTATTGACCATTCGGATTTTTTAAGGTCGGGATCGAGATACAGCTTTCTTTTCAGCCTGCCTGCCACTGATTACAAAGGATGGGCAAGGGGCCTGAAAAAAGCTGGATATGCCACAAATCCTGATTATGCGAATATGCTGATCGGGAAGATAGAAGAGAATAATTTGCAATATTATGACGGGCAGTATGTCATGAAGAAAGAGCCGATAACTCAGCCTGCCGTTGTAAAATCCGGGGACTCTCTCCTGGTTGAAAGAGATGTGCCTCCGCAGGTTCCTGTGATAAATGACAATTTTACGGTTTCAGCACGCACTTCGAGGGTGATGGAGAATAACCGCATACAATATATAATAGTCAGGGATGGTGAAACATCTGAAATGATAGAGGAGGAGTTTCAGCTTCTCAAATGGGAGCTCCAGCGGTATAATGAAATGGGAGGTGAATTCAATCCAGTTGCCGGACAGATCCTTTACCTTCAGCCCAAGCGTGATAAAGCTGAACCCGGGAAGGAAACGCACCTGGCTATGAATGGTGACACGATGTACTCAATATCCCAGAAGTATGGAGTGAAGCTGAAAAGCCTTTATGAATACAACAGGATGGCTGAAGGTGAGGAGACAACTGAAGGGCAGACTGTCTGGCTCAGACAGATGAAACCGGTCAACTGACCGGGATGGTCAGGTTTTTAATCTTATACCCCTTCAGAAATTCAACAGTGTTCATTCTGTTCTTCCCCTCAAGCTGCATATTTTGAATAGTTACAAATCCGTTTTTACAAGCAATTCGGAGGAAGCGTTTTCCATCGGAGTCAATATATCCCGGACTGAACTGATGTTCAGCATGTTCCGGATTACTTTCAAAAATTTTAAAGGAGTAAGTTGCTTTACCTTCCCTGAAAAATGACCGGGCACCGGGGTATGGAGAAAGTCCCCGGATCAGGTTATGGATCTTAACAGGTTCGTTATTCCAGTCTATGATACAGTTTTCGGGGAATATCTTGGGAGCCGTTTTTGGTATTTCGTCTTTCTTAAGGAAATTTGACTGAGGCAGAGGCATCAGACTCTCTTCAGCAAGACCCATAAGCGTTCTTATGACCAGTCTGGCACCGTATTTCGTAAGTCTTTCGTGGAGATCACCGGCATTATCGGAAGGGAAAATGCGCACACCATCACGTAACAGGATAATTCCTGTGTCAATTGTATCATTGATAAAAAATGTTGTAACACCCGTAAGCGTCTCTCCGTTAATTATTGCATGATTGATAGGAGCGGCACCGCGATAGTGAGGTAATAATGATGCATGCAGATTGATAGTCCCTTCCGGTGGCATTTTCCACACAACTTCCGGTAGCATCCGGAATGCAACTACAACAAAGATGTCGGCGTTAAATTCACCGAGGGTTTTAATGAACACCGGATCTTTCAGGTTCACCGGCTGCAAAACAGGAAGACAGTGTCGTTCGGCAAATATCTTTACAGGCGATTCAGTCACTTTTCTTCCCCTTCCTGCCGGCTTATCGGGTGCGGTAACAACACCAACAACATGATAACCATTAATAAGCAGAGAGCCCAGAGTAGCTACTGCAAATTCCGGAGTACCCATGAATATGATCCTGGGATTCTTCATAAATGGTTTGTATTGCCGACAGTCAAAACTAATAAAATAATCAATCCTTGATATTATGTTTGTAGCATATCAGATGATGTCCCATTTTGTTTGCTTTAGTCTCGAGGTAGAATTTGTTATAAGGATTGGATTCAATTATAAGAGGAACCGATTCGACTATCCGGATCCCGTAACCTTCAAGACCGGCTCTTTTTACGGGATTATTTGAAATGAGGCGCACCTTGCCAAGTCCCAGTTCCCTCATGATGCTGGCTCCAACACCATAATCCCTTTCATCTTCACCGAAGCCCAGTTGCAGGTTTGCCTGTACTGTGTCCATACCCTCATCCTGGAGGCGGTATGCTTTAATCTTGTTCAGAAGACCGATACCCCTTCCCTCCTGGCTGAGGTAAATGACAACACCCTTGCCTTCCTTTTCGACCATCTCCATTGCCTTATGAAGCTGCGGACCGCAGTCGCATCGCATTGAACCGAAAATATCCCCTGTGAAACAGGATGAATGGACCCTAACCAGCACAGGTTCATCTTTTGTCCATGTTCCCTTTACGAGTGCACCATGTTCAAGTCCGTTGCTTGTCTGCCTGAACGGGATAAAATCAAAATCGCCCCTGTATGTGGGCAGTGAAACCCTGAGGCCTGTTTCAATAATTGTATCCCTCTCGAGTTTGTATCTGATAAGGTCGCGTATGGAGACTATTTTGATGCCGAATTTCTTCCTCAGCTTAACAAGATCAGTAAGACGGGCCATTGAACCGTCATCATTCATTATTTCGACAAGGACGCCCCCGGGGTTAAGTTCTGCAAACCGTGTGAGGTCAACCACAGCTTCTGTATGACCTGCTCTTCGGAGAACACCTTTTGATTTTGCCTTCAGCGGGAAGATGTGACCCGGGCGACCAAGGTCAGAAGGTTTTGTTGACGGATCTACCAGCGCCTTGATTGTCAGTGCCCTGTCTTTTGCCGAGACACCGGTTGTGGTCTCCTGGCTGATCAGATCGACTGACACTGTAAATTGTGTTTCATGGAGAGAGGTATTGATGCCAACCATCATATCGAGGTCCAGTTCATCACATCTTTCTTCGGGCAGGGCGACACATATCAATCCCCTGCCGTGTTTTGCCATAAAATTTACAATTTCAGGTGTTACAAGTTCTGCTGCAAATATAAAATCGCCTTCATTTTCGCGGTCCTCATCATCAACAACAATAAGAAGCTTTCCCTGCTTTATTTCTTCAATAGCTTCTTCGATTGTATTAAGTTTATATTTACTCATCCGATTCATTTATTACTTCAATTTTTGAACTTCTCCCCTGTATGGTAATCCTGTATATATAATCCTTGATCTTCCTGAAGAACGACAGATATGTATCAATATTCAGTATAACCGAATCTGTCGAAGCTTTATAAGTCAGGAATAGCCCGACAGGCAGGAGGAGATAGGAAGATGCCCACATACCGGCTATGCTGCTCACCAGGTTCTCTTCAACAAGTTTTTCTCCCGACAGGGAAATCACATACCAGATAACGAAGAAAAATATTGATATTACAGCGGGTGTTCCCAGTCCGCCTTTCCTTACAATGGCTCCAAGGGGAGCTCCGATGAAGAAGAAAACCATGCAGGCAAAAGGAAGAGTGAGCTTCTTATGCCAATCGACTTCATATCTTTTAACGTATCTGATCTGCATTTTCATCGTTTCGGTATTCATCGAAAGGAAATTGCTCGCTTCCTTCATATTCTCAAGGGCCTTTACCACAACAATTTTTTTGTCATAGTTTTTTAGATTTCTGTACAGAATATTCGGATTAAACTCCAGAGTGTCTTTTACGGCTCCTGAATCTGCCGGTATGGTTGCAGAATAGACATTCCGTTCTGTATAAAATCTCGTCTCCCTGAAATCTTTAAACTGCTCGTTATGTTTGGCATTATATTCAAGGTTGAGTGAGTCAACATAATATGAGAGCTGTGCCAGGTTGAGCATCCATGAGGTGGATCTGAACAGGTCGTCGCTGCTGCGTTCAAGGTCGAATCCGGTGAGAGAGAGGACGATAGTCTGCTCCTTGAAAACATCTTTCCTGGAGGGGTACTTTCTTTCTGCAGGTACAACATTCTTTTCGTCAAGCTCGGTAAACGAAAACCCGTTATACAACACCATTATCATTGCGGTTTCGTCGGGAGTGACTTTTATATAACCGGAGTCGGCGTAAGTGACCGAAACATTTCCTCTTTTATCACGGTGATCGTAAATAAGCAGATTATCAAGCCGGTTTGTCAAAGGATCCTTGGAAGTTACTTTTATGCTGAATCCGTCAATATCATTATTGAAAGTGCCTGCCTGCAGGTTTATATCGGGTCGTTTGCGTCTGATATCATAAAGTAGCATCCTTGCCTGCCGGTTTGAATAAGGAAGGACATAATTTGAAAAGAGGAAGGAAATAAGAACGAGGAATACTATCAGTACTATCAGCGGCCTCATGATTCGCATAAGCTGGATACCTGATGACTTCAGGGCGGTGAGTTCACTGAATTCCCCCATATTTCCGAATGTCATAAGTGCAGCCAGCAGGATGGCCAGTGGAAGGGCAGTTGGAACGAATGAGAGGGCAAACTGGAACAGAAGTTCTGCAAGTATGTTTAAATTAAGGCCTTTCCCTGCAAGTTCGTCGACATACATCCAGAGGAACTGTAAAAGAAGGATTATAAGCACAATGAAAAATGTGAGTACAAGAGGGCCTATAAAGGATTTCAGAACAAATTTGTCAACCTTCTTCACTGCTGTTTAAATTCAGAGTGCAAAATTACAGATTTTAGTTGGCATTGCAATGATAACGGGATTGCTTCGTCGCAGCGCTCCCCGCAATGACTATGTATAGAAGGTGATTTGTTTGAGCAGTGTCCACAGGATGGGCTTTTAGATCCCGAGCAGGTGTTTAAGGTCAGTGATCTGCGAATCCCAGAGGTAGATGGCATCCTCCTTTTCTTCGGGTTCGGCAAAGTCGGTAATTATGAGGGCGAGGCTGCCGCTGAGTTCTTCGATATTTATTCTGAATTCAAAATAGTTGGTATCCTGGTCGGGATTGTCGAGCCATTCAAATCTGACGAACTTATTCTCCTTAAGTGCTATTAATCTGGCTTTTGATTCTGATTTACTCCAGTGAAATGTGTATAAATCGCCGTCGATGCTGACGTCATCTGCGAACCATTCACAAAGTCCTTCCGGGGTACTCAGCCTCGAAAAAAGGACTTTAGGAGAACAGTTCAGGTTATATTCAAGTTCATATTTTAATATCATTCCGCATTAATCGCCTTACTGTTCTGCAATATAGAAAAAATATCGTAACATAAAAACTATCTTATTGTTATTTACCCTCAAACTATTTATATTTGCAGCCGCGAAAACGGGTATGGCGAGATAGCTCAGTTGGTTAGAGCGCATGATTCATAATCATGAGGTCCGGGGATCATTCCCCCGTCTCGCTACGCAGATTATCAAGCAGTTATGGAATGTAAAATCATAGCTGCTTTTTATTTGAATACACAATCGAATCACAGAAACTGTTTTAGAGGTCTTTTTCCGGTGAAAAAGTAAGACGAGGCCGATGATTTGGAATTCTTTTTATTACTTCATCCCCAGGGATAAATGGAAAGAAGGTGGCAGATTTTGGTATTTCAAATGAGCGGGTTCGTCCAAACTTAACTGAAAGAAATTTTCATTTTACGTGAATAATTATAGGTTCTGAAATTTTAAACATGCCATTGTCAAAAACCTTTGTTGTTAAAGTATAATTACCTTCGGCAGCATCAGTCCAGAAATATGAATACGGGCTTGATGTGTCTTGTCCTATTAACCATCCATTCCTGTAGAACTCAACCCTGGTAATACTCGAATCGGTGTCTTCAGCATTTATTTCAATTGTTATTGTTTCTCCCTTGTTAAAAATTGAACCATTTACAGGAATCTTTATACTGCAAGTTGGAATTTCATTCTTTATTATAAATAATGTAACATCAGGTTTATCAGTGGATACACCATTGATCCTATAATTCTTTACATAATTCCAATCCTCCAGGCTTTCTACCGGATGGGCTGAAATGAAAGGGACACCTCCGGCATGAACATCATCTGCCTTGTTGGCAATCATGTTTGATGCATGAATCCTTGAAAAATATCCGCTTGATATTGCATTATATAACAATGTTGTATCTCTGTTTACCCAAATAGCATATTTCAGTTTATCCCCATTTTTCAAGTTTCTGGTATATTTTACTGCCTCTACTGCAGACACCTCAATAAAAACCCTCTCAAATAAATTCCGGGCTGCAATCTTATTTATCATTCTTTGATATACATCAGAATCCGGTGTTAGTTTGCTAAGCTTTAAATCCATTGATATAACCGTATTCCCTGGAGCACTAGCAACAAAACAATCAAGGAATTCATCAAGCGTGGGAACTTTTTCTCCCTTATATTCACTGCTGAAATGAGTCCCTGCATCCAGCGTCCTGATCTGCGCAAGTGTTTTACTGTTCGCCTCTATTTTTGAACCTCCAAAAACCGCCCTTGCATCTGTGGTCCTGTCCAGTGTTAAATCATGCATTAATATTATTTCACCATCAGATGTCAGACCAAGGTCCGTTTCCCAGTCCAGATTATTTTTAGCACATTTTTTATACGCAGCTAATGTATTTTCGGGCGCCCAGGATCTTCCTCCTCTGTGTGCTATAATGGCTATTCTATCATTTTTGCTCACAGCTTTTAATAAGAGTATTGCATCCTTGCCTTTTAAGTCTGATGGAGCAATAAATGTATAGTTCATATTTCCTCCACCGACATCTCTTTGATTATAGTAAATACCGGTTGAGGGATCAAACCATTTTGCAATGTATGTTTTATCGTTACATAATCTCAATGTAACAAATGGTATAAGATCACTTAAGTCACATGCAAAATGTGATATGTACGAATACGTATAATTTTTGCACAAATCATTCGGGTCATAGTCTGCCTCTCCAACTGTACTGTTAGGGTGATATATAATGAACTCATCTTCCGGAGCATTATGTGCTATCTGTATCTGACCCGGAGATGATGATCCATTTATTGCCAGGGAATCAGCCGGATGAAAATCTGCTATGTCTAAATTGTTGTCAATAAAAAAGTTCTTTATATGAATTACATCGTCAAGTCCACGTAATTTGACACAGATTATCGCGGTATCTGAATAATAATTTACATTATCATATGCGTGATTATATGGAATTATTGCCTTATATCCTCCTCCGTAACAAGGGTGTGCACCACTGAGAAGATCTGCCCAGAAAATACGTCTGTAATAATATTCAGGATTATAATCGGAGGGAGAGGTACCTGCGCCCCAGAGAACATCTACTTCATATGAGTCCTCTCCATGAAATATCGGGGTATTTTTTTTACCATAATATTTTTCTGCAGTTTTTCCGCTTATATCACCAATTGCCTCGTCATGTATATATGTTGGAGGAGGATCATTCTGATTATAGTATCTTTCCGGGAATGGGTCATTATAATCATTCCCGTTTCCAATACATCTCATAGTATTAAACGGATCATTGTCCCGCAACCATTCAAGCCAATCCTGGGCAAAAGCATAATTTTCATCTCCATATCCTCTTGGCTCTGCCCCACAACCTCCTCCAATATCTTTAAAATCTATATCATATATCAATTGAAAAATAACATTTGGATAAGCACTTAATCGCGCTGTCATGTATTTTCTAAAATTTTCTATTTGAGTTGAAGTACACCCATAATTACTATGTTGCCAGTATCTGCCCCACATTTTTGTTTTAGGGGATATTATTAATTCAAAATATAAATCTTCGTATTTGTTAATAGAATATATGAGGCGTGTATCCGTTGCCACCATTTGTGTTAAATCATAGACATCCTTATTCCCGGCAGCCGCATCATCCGCCCAGGGCCAGTTTGGCCTTGGATATTGTTTCGGACCCACGGTTTCTCTCCCATTCCATTGACTGTAACCACCAAAAGCACCTGCTCTTATTAATGTAATACCTTTCTTAAAAGAATCATCAATAACTGCATCCCAGTCTCCTGCACTTCCTCTGGAACTGTCAGGTTCTGAAGTCCATACTTTATCCATTAGGGTGTATTGAGTATCGCCAAGAGCCAGAAATGCAGTATCAGTATCCCTTTCAGTTGCCCACCTGTTCGCGTTATTTGTGTGTTGTCTTAATTTACCCTCCAACGCAAAATTTGTATCTGAAGCGTAGAATTTACCGCTTGGAGCACCTTTAAGTCGAATTCCATCATTATCAGTGACTGACCATGACCAGGGACCTTCTTTAGTTACATATAATCTTGCTTTCCAGAAAGAGCCTTCCCTTCCGCTGCCATTCCCATCATAAAAGGCCATTACATTAAAAGTTGTACCTCCATTTACAAATCTTACATTTGGAAAATTTGAATATCTTTTTGAAGCAACAGGAAGACTAGTACCCGTTAAAGTTATTTCATGAATTCCGTATAACCTTGCATTATTGCCGTTTGTTGTAAAATTCTGGTTGAATGAAGGTTTCGTAATTAATAATAAATGAATAAGAAGCAGACTGCTTTTGAATGGCAAAGAGGATAAAATGACAAAGATGGATTTCTCATTGTTCATCAAACACAGGATATAATAATATTTCTAATTCAGTTGCTGGTTTCGACAAAGATTGCATTACTTCCAGATATTCATCATTGCCTGTTTTTACTGCACCTATAATGTAATTAATCTTTAATCCCTCCATAGCTTCCTCCAGGTCGGTGATTTGTTGACTCTCCCATTTCTTTTTATTCTTAACATACGGCAACAGGAAATCAAGTGCTTTCCGGATCCCACGCCCATCGGCAGTCTCAAAGTTCCACAGATCTACTCCAACAGTCCGGGCCATATTGGCCAGATGGATAAATCCCCGTAAATTCATAGAACTGTAAGATAGGGATCTTGTCCGGGCAATTTCAAGAGGCTGGCTGCCATCCGGTTCAATCTGCGTGGCAATACGTTTGGCTTTTACATTTTCCAGTCTGGCTTTTGCCATTTCTGTTTTGCCCAAAAACAAGGCAATTCCCGCCGATTGTACATCGAACCATGTCCCGTGGTTATTCCGCTCATCATCCTCATCTTTTCCGTAATCGCTGGTAATAAGCCAGTTGAGATATTGGTCGAACCAATCATAAAGTTTTTCTCTGATTTCTACAGTGAACTTACCGTGTGATTCCAGAATCTGGGCAGGAGAGATCAGTTTGTTGATTCCGGAAAAATCTATAATTCCTATCCCACGGCCTTCTTGTCTTCCCGGTATTCCCTGTGCGTAATTTAGGTTAGGGTTCATTTTTGTTTCCCGGTTGACAAACCAGGTTTCAATCAGTTCAACTGCTTTTTGGGCATATTTATTATTTCCCGAAAAGTAGAAAGC
The DNA here is from genome assembly GCA_964553395.1 of uncultured Rikenellaceae bacterium. Classification (GTDB taxonomy): domain Bacteria; phylum Bacteroidota; class Bacteroidia; order Bacteroidales; family VadinHA17; genus LD21. The sequence continues at coordinate 14,075 of CAZKMH010000019.1, forward strand.
CCAGGTTAAGGTTTCCACATTATTAAGCATTTTACTTTTTTTATCTGTGTCAACATTTTCACCCCTGGTTTCAGGATTCACTTCCCCATCCCTTCTTATATAAGGCAAACCGTTGGGTTTCGAAGGATCAGGCCACCAATAAGGTCCCATGCTAAGGTAATCATGCTTGTCTCCGCTGGGTGGCACTTTCTTTTTGTCAATAACGCTGTATGGGTTTTCATTAAGAGCAATTTCAGCTTTATCAACCAGTGCATTATAAGCCGCCAGAAAGTATTCATTCTTCTGCCGGATTTGTTTTCTTACTTTTTCAATGTCGTCAAAATCGACAAAAATACCATTGATATTTTTAGAACGCGATTGTGCCGGATTATCCTTACAATTATGGAAAGTAAAAATTACTAGAATGCTAATAAAAAGAATCCTGAATTTCATTATAATAATGTTTA
>CAZKMH010000019.1:14620-19909 GCA_964553395.1 uncultured Rikenellaceae bacterium
AGGATCATTGCCACCCTGGATTTTGTCCAAGTTCCGGATTTTGACTCAATACGTCCAGGGGAAGCGGCCACAAGTAGTGTTTGGTTTCATCAAAAACAGGATTTTCATAATCGGTTCCCTTGTAAATATCAATGTAAGTTTTTCCTGAAACTGGATCTACCGAGGATTTAACAGCCGCTTTCGGATAACGGGCGATCGCAGCGGCATCCCACAGTATGCCCATGCTGGGTATCTCCAGTTTTTTCCCCTGTTTCCACCTCCTGAGGTCATCATAACGAAATCCTTCCATGAATAATTCTATACGGCGCTCACGGCGTATTTCCACAATAAGTGGTGAAACTCCCTCACCGGTGTAGCGAGGATCCACCGGAATATTACTGATGTCCATGTGCGGCATCCCAACCCGGTCACGTAGCTTATTAATGGTGTTGTCCAGGTCAGCCTGGGTAAGTGTTCCCAATTCTGCTTTTGCTTCAGCAAAATTTAACATCGCTTCACCCAGACGTAATAAAATGGAAGGTGTAGTTGATGTGTTGTTCTGACCATGCTGGATATGCATTGTCCTTTCGTATATCTTTACTACATGATATCCGCTTCCGCATGCAGGGCCTATATTACCAGTCATTCCATCTATCCACGGTCCGGGTATAATATTTTCATTGTACTGTATCATATAATACAATCCGTCATCCGGATGAAGGATGGTTTGTCTTAAACGCGGATCCCTGTTCACAAATACATCTTCAATTTTTGCATCTCCCTGATATAATGGAGAGATCGAAATTGGCAATCCATCAATGCATAAATAATCTTCCACCATACTTTTTGTAGCGCCTCCACGATGTTCCATCCAATAACCCATTGTGCTGTTCATTTTTATACCGTACTCGAATTTTTCCCAGTATATTACCTCCGGATTTCCGGTAAGGTCCAATACCCGGTGATAAGCGTTATAATCACGCAGTGTATCACCTTTACTGTACAAACTGTAAGGACCTTCTTCAATTAATTCCCTGGCAGCATCAGCAGATTCCTGAAGCCATGTTCCGGCATTTGTTCCACCGTGGTATTTTAGCCAGGTGCCTTCAAACAGGCAAATCCTTGATTTGAACAATAATGCAGCCCAGCGGTTTACCCTTCCGGGGGCATTTCCATCGCCCCAGTCGTCAGGTAGTTTTTCGATGGCAAAAGTAAGGTCGGCCAAAACATTGTTCATAACTTCTTCACGGGGAGAACGAGGTAAGTATAATTCTTCCGAATCAACATTAAGTTCTTTATCCACCCATGGCACATTTCCAAATCTGGATACTTTATCAGCATAAAATAAGCCTCTGAACAGTCTCGCTTCGGCAGCATATTTATCAATGACTGCCTGAACAACATCAGCTTTATCGTAATTTTCAAGACCAATATTAACTGCCCTGAGAAAATTCCAGCCCTCGTAACCCCAGTCTCTTGGAGAAGTTGTAGGAAAATGTTTGCCAGCCCTCACTATTTCATAACTGGTACCTAATCGTGACGAACCTACTGCTATATTATCAGAAAAGAGATCCAGATACCAGATGCTATGGCTTGAACCAGAAGGATTTCCTTTAAGAATTGGAACATTAACATCATTAAATGCCATGTAATATAGATTGTTGTTATAAGCAATCAGGTCATTCTCACTATTCCAAAAAGTCTCCATACTGATCCGGTCTAAAGGATACCTTTCAAGATATTCATCGTTGCAACTGTAAAACAGAAATATTGCAAAGAATAAAAACACAAGTTCTACTTTTATCTTTTTCATTTTTATTTCTTTTTAAGTTAGAATGCTACCTTTATCCCAATTGCATAGGTACGTTGCATGAAGTACTCCTGGTCTGTTGTGAAGATATACTCCGGATCAAGGGGTTTGTGTATTTTTGAGTATTCCCAGACATTGAACCCTGCTACATAGACTTGTGCGGTGCTCAACCCTAACCTTCCAATTAAGCCCTGAGGAAGATTGTAGTTCAATGTCAGATTCTTTAACCTGATATAGGATGCATTCTGTAAAAAACGGGTTTGAGTCGTAAAGTTTTTAGCATTACTGGTAACACGCATAAACCTGGGCTTTGGAAAGTAAGCATCCTTGTTATCTTCACTCCAGGATTCCTCCACCCACCAATGTTCAAAACCATCGGTATTAAACGGCCAAAAATCTCTGTGAGAACCTGTTGAAGGGTAATAATCCCGGAATAATCCCTGAAAGAAAAGGTTAAGTGACCAGTTCTTATATGTTATCTCAGGATTTATCCCAAAGGAATACCTTGCAGAAGTATTGCCAATGATCTTCCTGTCACCCGGATCATCAAGGGTATTACTCCCGGGAGAGATTACATCATCATTGTTAAGATTTTTATATCGTACATCCCCAGCTTCCCATCCGGAGCCTATCGCTGCCTGGCTGGGCGCTTCGGCAACTTCATCATCAGATTGAAAAATGCCATAAGTCTCATACCCCCAGATTTCACCTATTTTCTTTCCAACATAATAATCATTGTATGCTCCGGTCGGGTTCTTATATTTAGTGATTTCTGACTGATTATCAGATAAAGCGAGATTAATACTATAACCCCAGTTTGTGCCAATTTTGTCGCGCCAGGTTATAGAGAGTTCCCAACCTTTGGTTGCTAAGTCGGCAGCATTAGCATCCGGTGCATCCGTGCCTAAAATGACAGGATAAGACTGATTCATCAACATATCTTTAGTTTCCCTTCTATAAATATCTGCTGTAAATTCTAGTTGCTGATTGAATAATAATAAATCCAATCCCAGATTCTTAGTTGTTACAGTTTCCCATGTTAATTCTGAACTTACTAATCCTGGCGGACTGACATAGGGTATATAACCGGTATCAAAAATGAAAGGCCTTAATCCCATCCCCATTGTCGAAATGTAAGGGTAATAATTGCTTCCCAATAGTTGGTTCCCCAGAGTACCATAAGAGGCCCTTATCATCAGATTGTTTAACCATTCATTTGTTGATTTCATAAAACTTTCTTTAGAAATTCTCCACGCAACTGAAATTGAAGGGAAGAATCCCATCCGGCTCTCCTTCGGGAATCTGGATGTTAAATCATATCGTCCATTAGCTTCCAGCAGATATTTGTCCTGGAATATATAATTAAGACGATAAAATGCACCTCGTAAACTTAAATGTGACTTTCCGCCAGCGGTTAGCTGGTCACCGGTTGTGGCATTAAGATCCCTGATGTTTGATGTTGCCAAATCATTAGCCCGAGCCTGGATATACTGGTTTCTTCCCCATTCCTGGTTGAATCCAACCATTACTTTAAAATAATGGCCGCTGAATTTATCCAGGGTGTATTCTCCATATGTATTAAAAACATAGTACCGGTTATAATCACTTCTGTTTTGAATATAAGTAGGCTTACTTTGTGCATAGATTATCTGGAAATCCAGTAAATTACTTCCTACCATTGGTATTTCAGTTTGCTGCGCCTCACTCATCCGGGTATAGACCTGGTATGAGAAGTCACTCCTTATACGTAATCCTTTGACAGGGGTTAATGTTGCTCCCTGTGTTAACCAGAGATCATAAGTGCCATATAAGTCACGTCCACCCTTAAAAGCAAAAGGGGCATTTCTAGCTCCGGTGAAGTACATTCCAATATATTGTTTCCATTGATCCCTATCACCCGGTTCAAGATAATAAGGGAGATCGGGGAATGTGATAGGATCTGTGGGAGGAAGCCTTACAATAGTATTTAATGCCCTGTCGCCGACGTAAAAATGAGGTTCGTCGTTAAATTCTGTGTTTAATGCAATCTTAGGATCAATACTCAGCCATTTTGTCAATTTAAAATCTGCTTTCATTAAAACATTAAACCGGTCGTAGTCAAGGTTTGCTTCCTTATTATTTAAATACCCCTTCTTGTTCAGATAGCCAAAAGATACATAATATGATGCTTTCTCTGTTGCACCCGAAATATTCATATCGTATTTCTGCTGGGGTGCAAAATCAGTTATCATATAGTCAATAAAATCCGTATTTCCATTATAATATAGCTGTCCGTCAACCACTGTCCAAAGATTTTCCGGAGTCGGATCGTCATGGTAACGTTTTAATAGAGCCAACCTTTCTTCACTTAAATAGACCCGACCTACATCCTCATAAACGGCATTTCTTAAAACTGAATATTCATAGGAATCCGAAATCAGATCCAGATACATAATGGGTTTAGACAAAGAAGTTTCAGCGCTAAATGAAATATTAAGACCTTCCCTTCCTTTCTTAGTTTCAACCAAAATAACCCCGAATGCAGCCCTTGCACCATAAACAGCAGCAGACGATGCATCTTTAAGTACATTTATGCTAGCAATATCGCTCGGATTGATCATATCCAAGGTCATAGGGACACCATCAACCAGTACCAGTGGATCACCACCGTTAATTGACTCAAATCCTCTTACATTGAGTTCTGCCCGTGTTTTTGGATCCCCTGACCTTATGCTTATGTTTAGGTTGGGAATTACTCCCTGTAATGCGTGTCCAGTTGATGCAATCGGCCGGTTTTCCAATCTTTTAGAATTGGCCACACCTACTGAACCTGTCAGGTTGGCCTTTTTTACGGTTCCATAACCAATCACCACAACCTCCTCAAGACCTACGGTTTCTGGTGTCAGTGAAATATTTAAGGTTACTCTGCCATTTAAAGAAACTTCCTGGGTAACGTAACCGATAAATGAAAAAACCAAAACAGCATTTCTGTCGACTCCGGTTAATGAATACCTGCCTTGTGCATCTGTAATAGCGCCAATAACTGCACCTTTGACTTGGATGTTAACACCCGTCATGGTTTCGCGGGTTGAAGCATCGGTTATTGTTCCTGAAACATTGAGCTGTTGTGATTCGATTACTGCTTTATTAACATGTTCGCCGGAAGATGCAGGAATCCCCAGAACATTGGATTTGCAAACCATTGTAATGAGAAATGTAATTCCCGTTATCATGATTAGTTCTTTTAAGGACGGAGGTACATACGCCCATAAATCATGTTTCTTTTTCATAACTTCAAACAGTTTTTAGTTAGGTTATTATTTTGATGATGGTGATTTCATGTCAGTGACAGATAAGTAATATAAATAACTCATTAATTTGTTTTTTTGCTTTTTAATTTCCTGCCTGCAAAGTAGACCAAAATATACTGACAGCAAAATTTTTTTTGCATCCGCAATGGTTTTACAAAGTCTAAATTTGGATAATATATCTGGAGGAAGAAATCGAAGCAATTAAGGTCA
>CAZKMH010000020.1:0-18691 GCA_964553395.1 uncultured Rikenellaceae bacterium
CCAGGTAACCCTGGTTGATGATGAAATTGATAAGGAACGCGGGGTTATTGTCGAAGAGTGGCGTCTTGGACTGGGAGCCAACGACCGCATGATGCAAAAATACCTGCCTGTCCTCCTGAAAGGATCAAGGTATGCCGAACGGTTGCCAATAGGAAAAGTCGAGATAATCAAGTCCTTCCCATATGATACGTTGCGCAGTTTTTATAAAACCTGGTACAGACCTGATCTGATGGCTGTGGTGGTAGTCGGTGATATCAACCCTGATCTGGCAGAAGAAAAAATAAAGGAATACTTCGGAAGAATTCCCAAACCTGCCAGACCGCATAACAGGGTAGAATATACGGTGCCGGAAAATTCTGAACCATTAATAAGCGTGGTTACAGATAAGGAAGCCTCCGGATTTAACGCACAGATCATGTTCAAACAACCAAAGGCAAAATCCATAACTTACAGAGATTACCGGAACAATCAGATGCGAGCGTTATTTACAAGCATGCTTAACACCCGGTTACGGGAACTCGCTCAGAAACCTGATGCACCGTTCATGTATGGGGGTTCGGGATACGGTTCCTTCATAGGACGTTCTGTGGATGTCTATTCATTGTTTGTGGGGCCCAAAGAAAATCAAATTGAAAAAAGCCTTGAACTAATTCTGACTGAAAATGAAAAAGTACGTCAGTTTGGTTTCACTGAACCGGAACTTGAAAGAGAGAAGAAAAATATTCTTTCATTCTATGAAAATGGAGCAAAAGAAGCAGATAAGATAGAATCCGGAGATTATGCCGATGAATTTATCAGAAACTTCATGACTCAGGAATGTATTCCGGGTTATCAGAAAGAGTTCGAGCTGGTCAAAGAACTGATGCCCGGAATTACTCTGGAGGAGGTAAACAGGCTTGGGAAAGAATGGGTCACTGATAAAAATATTCTTGCCCTGATTTCTGCGCAGGAAAAAGAAGGACTCAAAGTCCCGACGGAAGTGCAGGTTGCTGAAATAATCAGGTCGGTTAAATCCAGAAAGGTCGAAGCATATGTTGATAAGGCTTTGGATGCACCCCTTCTGGCTGCAGAGCCCTCACCTTCACCCGTAATAAAGAGAGTTGAAAATTCTGAATTCGGATTTACAGAACTTACCTTCGGAAACAATGTCAGAATGGTATTAAAACCCACCGATTTCAAGAATGATGAAATCCTGTTATCAGCCTTCAGTCCGGGCGGATTATCGCTTTATCCCGACCAGGATGTGCTTACAGCAACACTGGCTGCAACAATCATCACACAGAGCGGGCTCGGTGAATTTAATATGACAGATCTGCAGAAAAAACTATCCGGTAACACAGCAAGTATGTCGCCATACATAGATGATTTACGGGAAGGACTAAGGGGGAACTGCTCACCGAAGGACCTGGAAACGATGCTGCAACTGAATTACCTCTATTTTACAAAGATACGCAGGGATGATGATGCTTTTAAATCTGTTATTTCCAGAATCAGAAACCAGATAAAACCAATGAGGGCAGTTCCTATGATTATTTTTACTGATACTCTCTCAAAAATTGTATCAAATAACAATCCCAGGGTAATCGCGATCCCGACGGATGCCCAGATTGATCAGATAAACCTGGACAGGTTGATCACTATCTTCACGGACCGGTTTGCCGATGCCAGCGATTTTACGTATTTAATGGTTGGTAATTTTAAAGTTGATGAAGTGATTCCCGTACTGGAAAAATATATTGGAGGACTTCCTTCAATAAGACGGAAAGAGAACTGGAGGGATGTATCACCTGAGTTCCCGGAAGGACTGGTGGTTGTCAACGTTCCAAAAAACTCCGAACCGCAGAGCAGGGTTGCCATGGCATGGGAAGACGATTTCAGATGGAAACCCAAAGACAGGCAGGGATTTGCCATGCTGATGAATATCCTGTCAATAAAATGCAGGGAATCAATGCGCGAGGATCAGGGGGGTGTATATGGTGTAAGTATAAGCGGAACATCCTCAAAACTGCCGGAACCCAAATTCTCCATCACATCGACATGGGGCTGTGATCCTGAGAAGATTGAGATGCTTTCCCAGACTGTACTTAATGAGATGAAAAAGATAAAGGAGGAAGGTCCGACGGAAACAGATCTGAACAAAGTTAAAGAGACCCTGATCCGGGAACGCGAAACACAGGTAAAGGAGAATAATTTCTGGCTGACATATCTTCAGAATCATTACCTGTACGGGAACAACATACTCTCACTTGAAGAATATAAAACTCTTGTTAATTCTTTCACAGTTAAGAAGATTCAGGCTATTGCCAAACGATATCTGGATACCGAAAACTATGTCCGTGTTGCTTTAATACCTAAAGAAGGGGTTGTGGCGAAATAAAAGGGTGGTGTGTTTTAATCCGACTTAATTTCAGAATAATCCGTGAAGCTCGGCATTGATCTTGTCGATCACCTCACTCAGGTGGTCGTTGTTATTCGGAAAGTTATAATGATCAGCTTCGATTATCAGCATCCTGCCAAGGTTATACGTTTCAATCCATGCTTCGTACCTTTCATTCAGCCTTTTAAGGTAATCGAGACGGATTGAGCTTTCATATTCGCGGCCCCTTTTCTGGATCTGATTCACAAGTGTTGGTACTGAAGCCCTAAGGTAAAGAAGGAGATCCGGGGGCTGGATGAGTGAACTCATCATTTTAAAAAGAGTAGAATAATTGTCAAAGTCCCGGGTCGACATTAATCCCATGGAATGAAGGTTTGGAGCAAAGATATATGCATCCTCATAGATTGTCCTGTCCTGTACAATGGTTTTGTCGGATTTTCTTATTTCGAGTATTTGTGTGAAACGGGAATTCAGGAAGAAGATCTGCAGATTGAATGACCAGCGCAGCATATCTTCGTAAAAGTCATTCAGGTATGGATTATCATCAACATCTTCATAATGGGGGGTCCACCCGTAATGCTTGGCAAGAAGACCTGCCAGTGTGGTTTTCCCCGATCCGATATTTCCGGCAATAGCGATATGCATGGGTTGTGTTTTTCTCAATTCGTAAAAGTATTAAAAATTAACATTATTAAAGAATTTGTAAAGCTCCTCGATATACTCACGGGTATTGGAAAGTCTTGGTACTTTATTCTGACCACCGAGCTTATTCTTTGACTTCATCCAGTTGTGAAAGGTCCCTGCAGGAGCGGACCTGACAACCGGTTTCACAAGGTTGATGTCCTTGTATCTCTTTGCGTCATAATCGGAGTTCACCGATTTAAGTGTTTCATCAAGGATGTCAGTAAAATTGCTGAGATCTGCCGGCATTTTTTCAAATTCGATGATCCATTCATGCGAACCCCTTGAAGATGCTTCCATATAGACTGGTCCGGCAGTATATTCAGTAATTATTGCACCGGTTGCCCTGCAGGCAGCCTCGAGAGCTTTTTCCGCATTATCGATTATCACCTCTTCCCCGAAGGCGTTAATGAAATGTTTTGTCCTGCCCGAGATCCGGAACCTGTGAGGATTCAAAGAGGTGAATACCACAGTGTCTCCTATCATATATCTCCATAAGCCGCCATTGGTTGAGATAACTATTGCATAGTTCACGTCCTTTTCAACTTCTCCTATATGAAGAACAGGTGGATCGGGAGTGTTTATTTTATCTGCAGGTATGAACTCATAAAAAATTCCGTAGTCAAGCATAAGAAGCATGTCCGGGATTGAGGGTTCATCCTGTATTCCGAAAAAACCTTCGGATGCATTATACGTTTCCATATAGTGCATCTGATCACCGTTGATCAGTTTTTTATATAGTTCACGGTAGGGAGTGAAGCTAATCCCGCCATGAAAAAATACCTCAAGGTTTGGCCAGACATCGAGGAGATTGGATTTACCTGTAAAACCGAGAACGTATTTAATAAATGTAAGGTACCAGGATGGCGCGCCGGAAAAGCTGGTTACATTCTGGTTTACGGTTGCCTTGGTGATCAGTTCAAGTTTTTTTTCAAAATCCTCAAAAAGAGCTATTTCACGTTTCGGAGTTCTTACCAGCTCGGCATAAAAAGGTGTGTTTTCGATCATAATGGCTGACAGATCGCCGCATAATGCTTTGCTCCCGAACTGATCTATCCTGTGGCTGCCACCCAGGGTAAGGGCTTTACCGTAAAAGATCCGGGTTGCAGGATGATTCCTGCAGTAAATAGCCAGGATGTCTTTTGCTGCCCGGTACTGGGAATTAACAAGTGCCTCACGGCTCATTGGAATGAATTTGCTCCTGGCTGAAGTTGTACCTGATGATTTTGCAAACCATTTTATAATACCTGGCCAAAGCAGATCCGTCTCGCCCCTGCCAAGCCTTTCAACCCAGGGAATGATATCATCATAAGTCTGAAGAGACACTGCCGATTGATACTCTTTTATTGAAGTAATTGAAGTGTAATTATACTTTCTGCCCCATTCAGTGCGGGAAGATTTACCAAGAAGTTCAAAAAGGGTTTTTTGCTGAGTATCAACCGGATGTTTTTTAAATTGTTCGATCTGGTTTAAACGCCTGATATTTAGCAAATTGAATATAGAAGTGACTATGGGCATTCAATAATTCTCTGTTACGCCAAGATAGATAAAATTACGGATCATGTTCCTTCCTTCTGACCAAAGACCTCCTTCAGGACTTCGAGCGACTTTATTTTTTTCAGTCCGGGAAGATGAAGGGAGTAATACTTTACAAGGGTCTCAAGAACTTCATTTCGTATTGATCCGGTTAGTATTATGCTGTTAATTTTTCCATATGAGGTCGAAAAAAACGTTGAAAGGATAGCTGAAATCTCAGCATTTGCATAATATCCATGGTCGGGAGGTTGAGGAATAAAGTTCCCGTTCAGCATATCGAAGTAAGTTCCTTCACGACCGGTTTTTGGACGCGGTTCAAAACCCAGGTAACTGCTGAGTCCGGCCAGAAAAGCCAGGTGAAAATTCGCATAGCCCTTGCGGAAGCTGTCGAAATATACTACCGAATCCGCTATGAAGTCGAAAAGAGCTTCATTGGCGCTCTCCTCACGGAGGACAGAAGTAAGCACTTCGCCAAGGAAGATTGCCACACTGCTTTTCCTGACATTCGAATAAATGTCTGATGGTGAATACGATACTGAGAAATCCTTCATCATCGGCATTCCCCTTGATTCTTTATGGTAAAGGACCAGTTCGAGGATGGTCATCGGCTGAAAAAATACATTGTGTTTACCTGTTTTTTTGTTCCTCATTCCCCTGATCATACACGATTGTCTTCCAAATTTCCGGGTGTATAGCTGAACGATAATACCAGTATCGGAATATTTGATCTGATGAAGCACTATTGCTTTAGTTGACTCGATCATTCCTTCACATGAATAATTCAAAGATATAGCTTTTAATCCTCCCTGCGCTTCACGCCCAGCCTCCTGTTTATATAGAAATCTGCCAAAATTACTATATTTACCTCTCAAGATACTGACTTATGGTCGCCAAAAATAATGAGGAGCTTGTAAAAAGGATCGCGAAACTTGCAAAGCAGAACCAGGAGCTTGAGGAGCATATAAAAAAGCTGGAAAAACAGTACGAAAAACTTGTTGGGGATTATGAAAAGGTAAAAGCTCTTTATGAAAAGATCTCTCCTATGGGTGTGAAGGAGAGCGCGGAAAGCGACAGGAAGGAGAAGTCGCTGAAATTCAATATGGCGACGGTACTCTTTTCCGATATAAACGGAATTTCAATCCTGGCGGAAGGCATCGATTCCTCATCCGTAATGGATGAGCTTGATGAGATCATGTATGAGTTTGAAGCAATTGTAGCCAGGTATAAGATTGAAAAGATAAAGACCATCGGTGATACATTCATGTGTGCCGGAGGCATCCCTGTAAAAAATATTACAAATCCGATCGACGTGGTAATGGCGGCACTGGAGATGAAAAATTTCCTTGCCGGTTATGAGCTGAATAAAAGGGGAGATGTGAAAAGGTTCTGGGAGCTTAAGATCGGGATTCACACAGGACCTGTCACCGCAGCTGTGTCCGGCAAGAAGAAAATAAACTATGATATCAAGGGGGCTACGGTAAACACAGCAAGCCGAATCGAAACGGTCTCTGAAAACGGGATGGTATTGATTTCAGTGATGACTTACGAACTTGTTAAAGAGTTTTTCGATTGCGAATATTTCGGCAAACTGCCCGTGAAATATAAGGGCGATCTTCAGATGTACCTGGTAAAGGGACTGAAGCCTGAATACTGTGTCGATGGAAAAGGAGCGGTTCCGAACGATGCTTTCAGGATCAAATTTAGTCTCATCCAGTTTACCGATATACAGGAGCTGGTCCTTGACAAGCTCGAAAGAGAATTACCTGATTATCTGTTTTATCACAATGTGAAGCACACAGTGGATGTGGTTACTGAGGTGGAGCTAATCGGTTGGGGCGAGGGTTGCACTGATGAAGAGATATTGTTACTGAAGACGGCAGGCTTATTCCATGATGCAGGACATACAGTCGCATACGACGACCATGAATTTCATGGAGCGGTTATAGCCAGGGAGATGTTACCGAAATACAACTATACATCTGAACAGATTGAGCGCATATGTTCGGTAATAATGTCAACCAAACTCCCGCCGAAGCCAACAAATCTTCTTGAGGAGATCATTTGCGACTCTGACCTGGACTACCTTGGAAGAAGTGATTTTATACCGGTATCAAATACACTTTTTGAGGAGCTCAAAGCTCAGAACAAGATGGGATCACTCAACGACTGGAATAAGATCCAGGTAAAATTCATTTCCGGGCATCAGTATTTTACAAAGACGGCAAGAAGCCTCAGGGAAGTAAATAAAAATCTTCAGATTGAAAGGATCCGGAACCTGATTACCGGGTAATCAATTATTCTTTACGACAAGTACTTTGATCACACATGATTCTGTTCCGTCCTTGCTTGCGCAGAAAACCAGGTAGACTCCGGTGGCAACACGTTCCCCGTTGTAAGTTTTAAGATCCCAGGTCGCCTGGCCTCCGTCAGAAATTGTTTTAAAGACCAGATTGCCGCTTATATCGGTTATCCTGATTTGGGTCTCTCTCATCAGTCCGGTTATTGTAAGGTTGCCGTAGTAATCCTCCCTTACAGGATTTGGAAAAGCATAGACTTCAGAGAATTTCTCAGATCCTGTTATTGCATCACCCCGGACCGACAAAACACCTTTTGATGTGGCGAACCAGATATTGCCTGATTTGTTATCAACCGAAACACTTACAATGGAATTTGAGAACAAAGGGCTGTTGGCTTCATTGTAGTTTCTTATCTGTGAAGTACCGTCGGGGGAAAGGAGATATGCTCCTGAACTTGCCGTTCCGAGCCATTTTCTGTTGGCTCCGTCAACTGCGACAGAGGTTATAGTTTCGGTACCCAGCATGTAATCGGCCAATCCTGATCCGTCGTTACGCGGTATCTTGATCCGGAATGCCTTCAGGTCACTGTTTAAAACTCTCTCAGGATTGTAATAGATCAGAGGCCCCTGGTCGGTTCCTACCCAGATGTTTCCGTCAAGATCTTCAGCAATACAGCTTATAAAGGAAAAAACTCTATTCTCTGAGTCGGTTACTATTACCCTTCCGGAAACATCGTCCACGAAATTATCGGGGGTGTCATTATCATCGAGGACAAAAAGGCCGTTACCTCTCGGGAGCACTATCCACTTGTGTCCACTCTGCGTGATTATCAGATCTCCAATTGATGGAACATCTATTGTAACAGGAGTCACAATCCAGTTTCCATCAGGCTTCAGGACCTTTATACTTCCCGGAACTTCGCTCTGGGCGAGCCACAGGTTCCGATCCTTATCCATTGCCATACCACAAATTCTTACATAGGGCTCACCCGGAATTATAGTCTGTAAGGGTGAATTTGCATCATTATAGTGGTTTATCAGCTGATTGTTTTCGTATTCAAGTAAACCGCTGCCCCATGTTGAGACAAAGAAATGGTTGCTGTTGGCCGGATCGATAACAGCCCTCATGGGATCGAACAAAGTCTCTGAAGATATAATATTCCATGAATTGTTGTCATGGACAGAAACGAGCAGTTCTTTCCAGAGGTTGTTCCATGAAGCATCAATACCACCACCGGTGATTATAGTTCTGCCGTCTTCTGAAGTAACATGGAGTGCATCATTTGATCCGGGTCCTGGCAGGGTCAGCGCCGTGATATCTGCCGTGTTCTTAACTCTTACGAGACCTGATCCCATGTCGGCAATCCATATATTTCCATTATCTGCAATTGCCATTGATATATCAGGGCTGCCCCATGGATAGGAAGTAACTGTTTCACCCTGGGAGCCGTCTGAAGAATAATACCTGACCGAACTTTTTGAAGAAACAGTAAATCCTGATGGAGCAGGATCAATTGATCTTGTGTAGAGACCGGGCTGGTAAGAAAAGAGGCTGCAGTCTGTATCTATCACATAAATTGAATCACCCGTGAAATTCAGTCCTGATCTGTTGACATAGAGCCTGTTACCTGAAAAGATAACCGATGTATATCTGGCATTGGGTCTGGGGAGCCTGTCTTCGGCTGACCAGTTACCAAAGTATGAAAGCCCCTGATCAGTGAGCCCGGCATAGAACAAGCCCATCTCTGTAGCTGCATAAATATTCCCGTTGCCAAAGGTCACATCCCACACTTCTGCATTTTCAATGCCGCTACCGGGTTTCCATGTATCATAGATCTCTTTTTTGACCAGGTCGATAACAACTATACCGAAACTGCAGGCAAGGAATGCGTAATTACCATTTGTTCTTATTCTGTTTATTTCTTTTTTACCGGGTATATATTTTCTGCTGATGTCAGGAATGTTATGTATTGTGTTGCTAATGATCAGGTCAAGGTTGGTGGTGGAATACGCAATGATGAGTGCATCCTTTTCTTCCGACCAGCCGATGGTGCTTATCCCGGTTTCCGTGAGACCAGTAATCCGTGACAATTTTTTGAGCTCATCAAATTCCTTGTTATAAACAATTATCGATGAGCCTGTTGAAGCATAAACCTCCTTTTCCCCTGCTGCCAGAGCCTGTACCGTGTTATAGTTAAGATGATCGCTCCATGTTCCGACCGGTGTCTGTCCCGTGGCTTTGGAGAATAATACAAGCAGGCAGCCTGAAATAATTAGTGTTCTCATCAGAGAATTAAACAGTTAAACAGCCTCTTTATTGTCCTGTGGATGATAGTGATAAAGAAATTCCCTTAATTTTTCAAAAGCCTTCGCGCGATGGGATATCTTGTTTTTTTCATCTAATGACATTTCAGCAAAAGTCTTATTATAACCTTCGGCAACAAACACCGGATCATATCCGAATCCGTCTGTGCCTCTCTTTTCATTTATGATCCGGCCATTGACTGTTCCTTCAAACAAATACTCCTTTTCATCCAGGATCAATGCGATAACTGTTCTGAAGCGTGCTTTCCTGTTCTCCGTTGGACCCATCATTTCAAGTGCTTTATCAATATTGGCATTGGAATCCTTTGCCTCCCCGGCGAACCTAGCTGAATTCACGCCCGGCAAACCATTAAGTGCATCGATCTCCAGCCCGGTATCATCGGCAAACACATTCATTTTCACCAGTCTGTTCACATACCTCGCTTTATGCATTGCATTTCCTTCTAAAGTGGGCTCATCCTCAGGTATATCCTCATTGATGTTTAGGTCGCTCAGGCTCAGGAGTGTAAAACTCCTGCCGAGAAGATGCCTTATTTCTCTTGTCTTATTTTCATTATTTGTAGCAAAAACGATCTCCATTGGCACTGCTTTTGTTTCACGGCAAAAATACTTAAAATCGACCTTTCCTTTTGACTGCTGTTTATTATGTGTTACATTTGAAATGGTTTATACAGTCATTTTATATGCTTTTCAGAAGGAATCTGATAATAACTCTGTTTTCTTCAATCATCCTTTCAATATGCAATCCGGCCAGCGGTGCTTTGAACGCGGGTGATTACCCGACTCTGGACAGGATTATAATAAATGGCGATTCATTAATCAGTTTTACATCGGAAAAACCTGCGACCGGGACACTCACACTGGACCACAGGCATAAAAATGTAGCATTTGAACTGAGCAAACGGGATTCACTTGTTTACAGGTTCCTGCTTGAGGGATTTGATACAAGCTGGAGCCAGTGGCATGAAACCGGATTTAAGGAATATACCAACCTGCCGGCAGGAAAATATAAATTACGTATTGCCTATACTGATCTGAAATCAATGGCCGGAGAGCAGCTCTTAACAGAACTAAAGGTGTTGCCTGTCTGGTATGTATCGAAGATGGCAGTTCTCTTATATTTATGCCTTACAGCATTAATTATCTGGGCTTTATACACACAGCTGAACCTCCGTTTTGCCAGGACGCAGTTTATGCTTGAACAAATAATCCATATACGGACCGAAGATCTGATCATCGAAAAGGAAAAAACTGAAAATCTCCTTGCTAATGTATTGCCGAAGAACACTGCCAGTGAAATAATGGAAACTGGGAAGGCAACCAAGATGAAATACAATTTCGTAACTGTGTTGTTTTCAGATATCCAGGGCTTTACACAACTCACTGAAGAGATGAATCCCGAAGTGCTTATTGATGAACTGGATAAATTCTTTTTCTATTTTGACTCCGTGGTTGAAAAACTGGGGATTGAAAAGATTAAAACCATTGGTGATGCATATATGTGTGCAGGCGGAATCCCCGAAAAGAACAGGACTAATCCGGTTGAGGTGATCCTTGCCGCAATTGAGATGCAATCTTACATGACCAGGCTGAAGGAGATATCGGCACTCGAAGGAATGAAGCTGTGGGATATCAGGATAGGTATCCATACTGGCACGGTAGTGGCAGGGGTTGTAGGGCATAAAAAGCTTTCATATGATATCTGGGGTGACACGGTCAACACCGCAAGCAGAATGGAATCATCAGGAGAGGCAGGCAAAATAAATATCTCGGGAACAACCTATGAGTTTGTAAAGGAATTTTTCATCTGCGAACACAGGGGCAAAATGCCTGTGAAGTACAAGGGAGAGATAGATATGTATTTTGTAAACGGGATTCGTCCTGACCTGAGGGATCCCGACGGCAAACCAAATATGAAGTTCTCCTATATGATGCAGAAAATCAAACTTCTGGATATTGAAGAAACGGTTATAAAGATGTTTGAAGATGAAGCTCCACCGAATTTATACTTTCATAATGCATCTCTTGTAAGGAGCATCAGCAACCAGGTCGAGCTTCTTGCAATTGCTGAAAAACTGCATGATGAGGAATATGTGAATCTGAAACTCGCTTCAATTTTCCTTTTTTCAGGATTCATTTCCGATTATGATTATGAACAACATGCTGAAGCCTCTCTGGTGGCTGTGGAGGAGATACTTTCAAAGTATGGCTTCAGCCAGACAAATACTGATAAAGTAAAGATGCTGATAAGTAATTCCTATGACAATAAACATGAATCGGTATCTGATAAAATCCTCCATGATGCCAGATATGACTACCTCGGACGTGTTGACTATCTGAAGCTTGCTGACAAATTGTGGAGAGAGGAAACGGAATATGGCATACTTCACAACCGGGCAGAGTGGCCGGCGATCCAGCGAAAACTCCTGATCAAACATGAATTTTTGACTGATACTGCAAAACTTTTACGAAGTGTTCCTCTTGAAGATCAGATCGCATCCCTCCGGGCTTACTATGTATAACAGGGAATCTGGTCATAATATAGAAAAAATAAATATTAAAAATGTACTTTTACGCCATCAGTTAAACAATGAACTAATGGAAAAAATAGACTGGACAAAACTGCCTTTTGGTTATTTAAAGACCGACTGTAACATCCGCTACAGGTATAAGAACGGGAAATGGGGCAAACCGGAAGTTTCAACTTCTGAATATATCGATATACATATCGCAGCAACAGGGCTTCATTATGGTCAGGAAGCATTTGAGGGTCTGAAAGCCTATATGGGTAAGGATGGGAAAGTACGGCTCTTCAGATGGGAAGAAAATGCAAAACGTCTGATCCGCTCTGCAGAAGGAATTATAATGGCTCCGGTACCGGTGGAAATGTTCAGGGAAGCTGTTTTCAGTGCAGTAAAGCTTAACATGAATTATGTTCCCCCCTACGGATCGGGTGCCACTCTGTATGTCAGGCCTTTGCTCTTTGGTAGTGGTGCTGAGGTGGGGGTCAAACCGGCTGCGGAGTATACATTTATTGTATTCGTAACGCCTGTCGGTCCCTATTTCAAGGAAGGTCTGAAGCCATGCAGTATGGTTATCTGCAGAACCGTGGACAGGGCGGCGCCTCTGGGAACAGGCACTTTTAAAGTCGGAGGTAATTATTCGGCAAGTCTTCGTGCACTGATCCAGGCCAAGGAGCAGGGATATGCCAGTGCTATTTTCCTGGATGCAAGAGAAAAAATATATATTGATGAAAGCGGACCTGCAAATTTCTACGGAATAAAAGACAATACATATATTACTCCGAAATCAGATTCTATTCTGAACTCGATAACCAATATGAGCCTTATTGAACTCGCAAAAAGTATGGGGATGAAAACCGAAAGAAGACGTGTTCCTGTAACTGAGCTTTCGACCTTTGCAGAAGCAGGAGCCTGCGGAACCGCAGCAGTTATAAGTCCCATCGGCAAAATTGTTGATCCTGACGTGAACATGGTCTATGAATACTGCACAGACGGTAAAGCAGGTCCGGTCACGATGAAGCTCTATAATAAACTTGTGGCTATCCAGAACGGAGATGAACCGGATGAGTTTGGATGGATGACTGTTGTTGAATAAGAAGACATTGAGACTTGGGGACTGAGAGACTAAGAGACGGGAACTGGCGGGACGGCAGGAAAGGGAAAGATTTTAAGAAAAAACTGTGAAAAAGACCGAAACGGGATTTTCGAAAACAAAGCTGAGAAGCTCGTATGCGACTCTGGTTGTAAGCGTTTCACTGGTTCTTTTTCTGCTTGGTATCCTTGGCCTTGTGCTGATCAATGCAAAGGAACTCTCTGATTATTTCCGCGAAAGCCTTTCCTTTTCGGTTATACTTGACGATGATGCAAAGGAAGCTGACATCAGGATGCTTCAGAAAGATCTTGATGCAAAGATGTATGTAAAATCGACTGAGTATGTTTCAAGACCTGAAGCCGCAGCAAAGATGAGGGAAGAACTGGGAGAGGACTTCATCAGCTTTCTCGGTGATAATCCGTTGCCGGCATCAATCGATGTTTACCTGGTATCGAACTATACCAGTCCCGACAGTGTGACAAAGATCGAAAAATACATTCTCGAATATCCATTTGTGAAAGAGGTCTGGTACCAGGAATCTCTTCTTTTCCTGATAAATGAGAATGTGAATAAGATAAGCCTTTTTCTTCTTGTTATCAGTTCGTTCCTTTTTCTTATTGCGCTGACTATAATAAACAATACAATCAGGCTCTCCATCTATTCAAAAAGATTCATTATCAGGACAATGCAGCTCGTTGGAGCAACCAGGTCATTCATAAGAAAACCGTTCATAATGCAAAGTGCATTTCATGGACTTCTGGCAGCCCTCATTTCGATGACTCTTTTAATGGCCCTTCTTTATCTGATTGAAAATGAATTTTTCCTGATGTTCAGCTTTGAAAATATGAACCTTCTGATCCTGCTGGGTGTTGCAATAATTGTCGTCGGTATACTTATTAATATTATTTCAACATATTTTTCCGTTAACAGGTACCTGAGCATTTCTGAAGATAAACTTTATTATTAATAATTATGGCTACAAAAAAGGATGAAAGGGAGAAACTGAATTTTGCCCTGGGACGCGAAAATTATAAGTTACTGGCTATTGGCTTTGTGATAATAGTTATTGGTTTCCTCCTGATGCTTGGTGGCAAATCGGAAGATCCTAATGAATTCAGTAATGATATATTCAGTTTCAGAAGGATCACTCTTGCTCCCATAGTTGTACTGGCTGGCTTCGTGTTTGAGATATGGGCCATTATGAAGAAACCGGGGGGTGGAGAGTAAGAGGCGGAAGTCAGAAGTCGGAAATCAGAAGTTTTGGCTTCCGACTTCGGTCTCCCGACTTCAGACATATAATTTTAGCACTTTTTCCTTATGAATTGGTTTGAAGCAATAATCCTTGGGCTGATCCAGGGACTTACAGAATTTTTACCTGTCAGCAGCTCCGGGCATCTGGAGATTGCGAAATCTCTCTTTGGGATCGATCCGGAAGCGAGCTTCTTTTTTACGATCGCAGTCCACGGGGCAACGGTTTTAAGCACAATAGCGGTATTTTGGAAGGAACTGCTGAAACTGGTTGAGGGCACTCTGAAGTTTAAAATGAATGAGGAGACCTCGTATGTATTGAAATTAATTGTTTCCATGATACCTGTTGGTTTTGTAGGGTTGCTTCTGAAAGATCCTGTGGAAAGAATGTTTAGCGGAAATATTGTTTTTGTCGGGTCAATGCTTCTGATTACTGCCATGTTTCTTGCGGCAGCGCACTTCACCAGAAAAAGGGAAAGAAAGATCGGATATCTGGACGCACTCATAATCGGGATAGCCCAGGCGATTGCCGTAATGCCCGGGATTTCAAGATCGGGGGCCACTATCTCAACCGGACTTATTATCGGAAACAGTAAGAGTGAAATGGCAAGGTTCTCCTTTCTTATGGTGCTTGTCCCTGTTATTGGCGCCAATCTTATGGAAATCCTGACTGAACCTGTCAGTTCAGGTAACACAGGAATTGCAATAATCCTGATCGGATTTATTACTGCATTTATTTCGGGGTATGTTGCCTGCCGGTGGATGATAGGACTTGTAAGAAAAAGTAAATTAATCTGGTTTTCAATATATTGTGCAATTGTTGGCCTTATATCTGTATTCCTTGGGTAAAAATGAACACTGAGAAGAAGAGTATTTTAGAAGAAGGCCATGTGCTGCTTTTCGATAAGCCGCTTTACTGGACATCATTCGACCTTGTCAACAAGGTCAGGATCATGATAAGAAGCACTCTCGGGATCAGGAAAATAAAGGTAGGACATGCAGGCACCCTTGATCCCCTTGCAACGGGACTCATGATAATATGCACCGGTAAAGCCACCAAAAGAATAACAGAATTCCGTGACCTGGACAAGGAGTATTTTACTACTGTCCATTTTGGCGAAACCACACCCTCTTTTGACCTGGAAACGGAGACGGACGGCAGGTACCCGGCAGATCATATCACTCAGGAAATGGTAAGATCAGTTCTGGAGAACCTGATTGGCGAACAAAAACAGGTACCTCCGCTTCATTCTGCCAAGATGATCGGAGGGAAAAGGGCATATGAGTTTGCACGGCAAGGTGTTGAAAGGAAACTTGAGGCTGTTGATGTAGTTTTTAAAGAACTTGAGCTTATTTCTTTCGGTATACCTGAAACCAGGATCAGACTGCGTTGCAGCAAGGGAACATATGTAAGATCGTTCGCACGTGATTTAGGTGTTGCGCTGAATAGCGGATGTTATCTTTCGGCCCTCGAAAGGACAGCGATAGGTCCATTTAAGCTCGGGGACGCCTTTACACTCGAAAAATTTGAGAATTATTTAGAACAAATGAAACAAATCTGATATTTATACGTATAAAGGTTTCTTAAAACAAAAACAACGGATAAAATATGAAATTATCGCAATTCAGATACACTTTGCCGCAGGAGCTTATTGCGCTTTATCCTTCTGAGAACAGGGATGAATCGAGATTACTGGTGGTTAACAGAAAGACAGGAAAATTCGAGCACAGGATTTTCAAGGAAATAACTGAATATTTTCAGGAAAATGATGTCCTTGTCTTCAATAACACTAAGGTCTTCCCTGCAAGATTATACGGCAATAAAGAAAAAACAGGAGCAGAGATTGAGGTTTTCCTGTTGCGGGAACTCAACAGGGAACAACGTCTCTGGGATGTGCTTGTCGATCCTGCAAGAAAGATAAGAATAGGTAACAAATTGTACTTTGGTGAAGATGATTTACTGGTTGCAGAAGTGATAGACAATACAACCTCAAGAGGCAGGACCCTGAGGTTTCTTTTTGACGGTACTTACGAAGAATTCAAGCAAACGCTGTACAGCCTTGGAGAGACGCCTCTGCCCAAATTCATAAACAGACCGGTTGAACCTGACGACAATGAAAGATATCAGACAATATTTGCCAAGTATGAAGGCGCCGTGGCAGCACCTACTGCCGGATTACATTTCAGCCGTGAGCTCCTGAAAAAGCTTGAGATAATCGGAGTTGAGTTTGCAGAAATTACTCTGCATGTCGGCCTCGGTAATTTCAGGAGTGTCGACGTGGAAGATCTTACAAAGCATAAGGTCGATTCGGAGAGGATCATTATTTCCGAGGAAGCAGCAGAAATTGTAAACAAAGCGAAAGATAATAAATTCAGGATCTGTGCTGTCGGGACAACTGTTGTCAGAACCCTTGAAAGCTCTGTTTCAACCAGCGGATATCTGAAGCCTTTTGACGGCTGGACGAATAAGTTCATTTTTCCTCCTTTCGAATTCAAAGTGCCCGATATGATGATCAGCAATTTTCACCTTCCGTATTCAACACTTCTCATGATGGTTGCTGCATTTGCCGGATATGATCTTTGTTTTGACGCGTACAAGACAGCAGTCAAGGAAAAATACAGGTTCGGTACATATGGTGATGCGATGTTGATTATTTAACGGCGTAACGGCTTAACGGCACATGGGAAGGAGGGCGAGAGGGGGAGATAGAACAGATCCCCTCCCTGGAGGAGCAAGAGGTGGGTCATAAGATTTATACAATAATTAACCGGATGGAAACAACTCCATCCGGTTTTTATCTGTGGGAATAAGACGGTGGTTTATCAATATTACCCGCTGATCAAAAAGTATTAGCTAATGCTGAAATAATTTTTACCTTTAATTCATTAAAAAGGGCTGTTTTATGCAACCATATGTCATGCAATACCGTCTTGATTTAGACTTTATATGAGAGTCCGGTTTGATTTGTGAGGGGCTGGCAAAACATAAATAAAGAATAGTGATCGGTTTTAAAAAAAAAGAAGTTAAATCCGGATAAATATTTTTTTATATAATCTGAAATGCCTGGAAAGCTTTACCTTATTGATTTTTTGTCAGATACGGGAACCAAACCGGATAATTTATTTCCTGCCATTCCCGTTTATTCCAGGTTACTTTGTTAAATATTAAGTAATATAAATACCACAAAATGAGGAGGTATATCATGAGTACGGTGCAAAAAAAATTCTCAGGCCCCCACTCGACCCGGGGAGTCCTGCAGAAGCAGACATTTCTGATGCGGCTCAGAGGTGTCCTGTGCATGGTAATTTTGATACTGGCATTCGGAACCAATAAAATCCTGGGCCAGGGGGTGGGGATCAGTGAAGTATCAATCACTCCGGATCCCTCGTCAATTCTGGAACTGAGATCCTCAATAAGAGGATTTCTGGCGCCCAGAATGACAACTTCCGAACGAATGACCCTCGGCGGTACTTCACCTGCAACAGGATTGCTGGTTTATGATACCGGCACCAAATCATTCTGGTACTGGGATGCAGGCTGGAAAGCTTTTGCTTCAGGAGCCTGGGGAACATCAAATCAACTGCTTGGCATGAATGCAGCAGGTGATGCAAACGAATATAAAACGTTGTCAGGAACCATGAACCAGATCAACGTTACTCATACACCCGGATTAATTGTCCTTTCTACGCCGCAGAATATACATACGGGTGCAACTCCAACCTTCCAGGGACTGATAGTCAACGGTCTGAATCCAAATTCAGGAGTATATACTGATGGGTCGAGAGCTTTAACATCAATACCTCCATCATCGGGAACCATTGGTTACTGGGATCGGACAGGGAATATTCTGTCACCCACAAATGTCGGTGATCATGTAACAACCAGCGGGAATATTTATACAACAGGAACAGGAACAATAACCTCTGCAGGACTGCTGACAGGCAACGCCGGGGCTACAATATCCGGAGGACCGGTCAGCCTGAATAACAATTCTAATTTCCCGATCAATATCAATACAGGAACATCAACCGGCCCGGTTACAATAGGCAATTCACTGAATACGATCACATTGCCGGCATTTAATACTGCAGGTGTTGTTCATAACGATGCAACAGGACTACTTTCGACGAGCCTGATCGTCAATAATGATATAACTGACGGGACGATTGATCTCACAACAAAAGTGACAAATGTGCTTCCGGTTCCCAATGGGGGTACCGGATTAGCTGCCATTACAGAGAATTATCTTATCTATGGCAATGGCACTGATCCGGTTCAGTTACTGCCAACCGATGGAACAACGGGAACGTTGCTTATGAATACGGCAGGTGGTCCTCCCGGCTGGTCGGCACTTGATGCATTACCACCCACTTCAGGGGTACTGCAATCAGTAAACGGAGGTACCGGCTACAGTATCTATGGAGACGGACAATTGCTGATTGGCAACTCAGCGGGTACATTGAGCAGAAACCCTCTGACAGGAACAGTGAACCAGGTATATGTGACCAATGGTGATGGAACAATTACCCTCTCCACACCCCAGGACATTCACACCGGTGCAGCTCCTACTTTCCAGGGACTGACGGTCAGCGGACTTTCGAAGAATGCCGGG
>CAZKMH010000021.1:0-18658 GCA_964553395.1 uncultured Rikenellaceae bacterium
AGGATTGGAAGCAATTCCGGAGGAGCTGACTGGGAAGGCAGGGACCCGGAAAAAAGGGTGCTTATAGGCACTAATGCAGTTGACTACGATTACCTTAAAACATTAAAGATGGAACTTGTCTCAGGCAGGGATTTTTCACGGGAATTTGTATCAGACCTTGCGACAGACACTACGGGTAATTTTTTTGTAAATGAGGAAGTTGTTAAGATAATGGGGGTTGATAATGCAGTTGGTAAAAGTTTTAGCTTTATGGGCCTGAATGGAAGAATCGTGGGTGTTCTGAAAAATTTTCACTTCAAGGGAGCTGACCAGCCAATTGAACCCATTGCCTTTGCACTGGCTCCACCTGCTTATCTGAATTTTATACTTATAAGACTTGAACCCGGTAACATTCCCGAAGCCCTGAAAACAGCAGAAAAGGTCTGGAAAAATGTGCTTCCGGAATACCCGTTCGACTATTCCTTCATTGAGGACGATTACAATAAACTTTTCAGTACTCAGATACGTCTCACCAGGATATTGAGGTATTTTACCATTCTGGCTATGATAATTGCATGTCTGGGTCTCTATGGACTGTCAGCCTATTCAGCGGAGAAAAGAACTAATGAGATTGGTATCAGGAAGGTAATGGGGGCAGGTACATCAATAATAATCTGGGGTATGGTCAGGGAGTTCCTGATCCTGATCCTGTTTTCGCTGGTAATTGCCCTGCCCGCAGGCTGGATAATAGTTGGGAATCTCCTTAAACAATTTGCAAGCAGAATTGAAATAACGGCACCGGTCTTTGCAGGAATAGCTGCCGGATCGATTATAATAGCACTCGTTACAGTATGTTTCCAGGCATTTAAGGCCTCAATTATAAATCCTGCAGTTGCACTTAAAGTAGAATGATATATTAAATAATTTAGACAATTTATGTTCAACAACCTGATCAAATACAGTTTAAGGTCTTTCAAAAGGCAGCGTTCTTACATACTTATCAACATTCTGGGCCTCTCTATCGGCATTGCCTGCAGCCTCCTTATAACGCTTTTTGTTCTGAACGAAGCCAGTTACGATAAGTACAATGTCAAGAAAGATCGCATTTACCGGGCAATACTCGAGGGAAAGATTGGGGGACAGGAGCTTACAGTTGCCACTTCGGCAGCAATAATGGGACCAACCATGCTGAGGGAGTTTCCGGAAGTTGAGGATTTCCTCAGAATGGCGGGCAAAAGCCCTACTATTATAGAGTATAATGATCAGACATTTACCGAGGAGCACCTTGTGGAGGCTGACTCCTCTTTTTTTAACTTCTTCTCCATACCCGTCATCAAGGGAGATCCCAAAAACCTGCTTAATGCACCCAGAAAAGCAGTCCTTTCAGAATCAACCGCAAAAAAGATTTTCGGAAATGAAAATCCCATTGATAAAGCGATCAAAATCGGAAATGATTCAGCAAGGTTTATTATTTCCGGTGTAATGTCGGATATCCCCGGGAACACACATTTTGAGGCAAATATCCTTACATCTTTCATGACCAATCCACGGTCAACAGCTACTATCTGGCTCAGCAACAGCTTCAGTACATACCTGCTGCTGAAACCAAATACCAGCTATGTTTCCGTTGATGAGAAAATTCCGGAAATGATCATAAAATATGTCGGTCCGGAAGTAAAACAATATATGGGGATATCGATAGAGGATTTCACTTCAAAGGGTGATAAGTACGGATTTTTCCTTCAAAATCTTGCTGATATTCATCTTGATCCATCAATCCAGCAGGAATTCAAGGATGCAAGCGATCCCAAGTACCTGATCATTTTCGGAACCATATCAATAATGATTGTCCTTATTGCCGCCATTAATTTCATGAACCTGGCAACGGCTCAGGCAACAAGAAGAGCTAAAGAAGTGGGGATCAAGAAAGTAGGAGGCTCAACCCGGGGAATGCTTATCGTACAGTTTCTCTCAGAATCCTTTGTTCTTTCTTTCATCTCGCTTATCGTTGCTTTGATTATAATAAAAGTCTCGCTTCCTTATTTCAATAATCTGCTTGGTGCTGATCTTAATCTAAGACTTTTTTCCGAATGGTACATTATACCGGGATTACTCGTTTTTACACTACTGGTGGGAATAATGGCAGGAAGCTACCCTGCACTTTTCCTTTCCTCATTCAACCCTTATGAAGTTTTGAAAGGGAGTGTAAAAGCCAGCACGCAGAACGGAAGGCTGAGAAGGGTACTTGTAGTATTTCAGTTTGCTGTATCCATTCTGTTAATTACCGGGACAATCATAATGTACCGGCAGATTTCTTATATGCTTAACAAAGATGTAGGATTCAACAAAGAACAGATGCTTGTTATTAACAGGGCAGGGGCTCTGGAATCAAGGGTAGAATCATTCAGGAACGCAGTTAAGGAAATACCTGGAGTTATAAATATAAGCAGTTCCACTGCTGTTCCGGGCCGTAATAATAATAATAACGGTTATTTGCTCGAAGGACGAAAGGATGAGACATTTCTTATGACAACCAACTGGATTGACTATGATTATATAGATACTTACGGAATGAAACTTGCGGAAGGCCGCTCATTCGACAAATCTTTTACCACCGACCAGCAGGCCTGTATAATAAATGAAGCTGCTGCCAGAAATTTTGGCATTACTGACATTAAAAATACCAGATTTATGCAGCCAGGCGACTCGGCGAGAGTTAATTATCTGCAGGTTATCGGTATAGTTAAGAACTTCAACTTTGAGTCACTCCGCAACCCCATTCAGCCATATGTCTTTTGTTTTAAAACAGATAATTTCCAGTGGGGATATATCACAGTGAAACTTAATGCACAGAACTTTCAACGGGCAATTACAGAGATCGAAAAAATCTGGAAGGAGTTCACTTCAAATGATCCTCTCCAGTATTATTTTGTTGATGAGGACTTTGAGCAGATGTATATCCAGGAAAAACAGAACGCACAAATGGCAGTGATTTTTTCAATCCTGGCAATCTTCATTGCTGCACTCGGGCTTTTTGGACTGACATCTTTTACGGTCGAGCAGAGGACAAAAGAGATTGGTGTAAGGAAAGCAATGGGATCATCGGTGACCGGAATATATTATGTGATTTCAAGAGAAATAATCCTTCTCGTTTCCATATCGGCACTTATTGCATGGCCACTTATTTATTATATTGCAGACAGATGGCTTGAGAATTTCTTTTTCAGAATCAATCCCGGCGCATTCAGCTTTCTTGGCGGACTATTCATAGCCATCTGTACAGCAGTGATTACCATAAGTTTCAGGATAATGAAAGCTGCCAGGATAAATCCCGCACAATCGCTTAAATACGAATAACACTTTTTTCCATGTTCAGAAACTATCTTCTTGTTACATTCAGGAACTTACTGAAAAACAAGGTATTCACTATAATTAATATTATTGGCCTTGGAATTGCCCTTGCTGTCTGTATTGTGGCGTTTTTCAACCATATGTTTAATTATGAGTTTGACCGGACTCATGACAACTTCAATGAAATCTACAGGGTAACCTGTTTCAGGGATATGCAGGGCAGGGAGCAGGAATATGGGATAATACCTGCAACACTCGGGCTTGAAATTAAGAAAGATATTCCTGGAATTGAGAGGTCTGCACGGCTTTTAAGAAGCAGTTCTCCTGTAAAGGAAGGTGATGATATTTTCAGCTGCCGGATATCATACATTGATCCTGAATTCCTTGATATTTTTACATTCCCTGCAGTTAATGGGGAGATAAAATCCATTTCGGAACAGGGAAATGTACTCATTAGCCTGAAAATGGCAAAAACACTTTTTGGTGATGAACATCCTCTGGGCAAGACCATTTCCATAGTAAATGACAACAATAAGGAATTTTCGTACAGGGTCGGAGCTGTTTTTGCGGATCTTCCTGAAAATTCAAGCTTCAGAATTGATATACTCACCCATTTTGACAATTTCCTGCTTATGTGGCAGATAAAAGATACGGACTGGAAGAACTGGGCAAATGCCCTTTTCATTCAGGTGCCTGATAAAGCTCTTCTTCCTTCGATTACCCAGTCGCTGAAGAATTATCTGCCTGTTCAGAATAATGCAAGGGAAGACTTCCGTTTGAACAGATTTTCACTGGTCCCACTGAAAGAGGTAAGCTCCAACTCGAGAACAACATGGTCATCAGGACTCAATCCATCGTTGCATCCCGCTGCGGTTGTATCACCACCCATAATGGCGATCTTCATCCTGCTGATAGCCTGCTTTAATTTCGCCAACACTGCAATTGCAATATTCAGCAAGAGACTCAAGGAAATTGGACTAAGAAAGACATTTGGTGGCCGCAGAGGCCAGCTTGTCACCCAGTTTATGTTCGAAACTCTTATAGTTTGCCTGCTGGCATTGCTAATCGGGATTGCCCTGGCCTCAGTTCTTGTGCCCGCTTACAGCAACCTCTGGGCATATATGTCGATATACCTTACTTTCAGCCAGTACGGCTTCTTCTGGGTTTTTCTTATCCTGCTCCTGCTGCTTACCGGATTTCTTGCGGGAGTCTACCCCGCATTACATATGAGCTCATTCAGTCCTGCCACTGTACTGAAAGGCACTAATCTTTTCAGGGGTTCCGGAAAACTCTCGTCAGTTCTATTGACTCTCCAATTCACAATATCGGTAATGGCTCTTGTCATGGGAATCGTTTTTGCAAAGAACGCAGGTTTTCAGAGAAATCTTGACCGGGGGTATGACAAGGATAAGCTTATTGTTGTACCACTTCCGGGAGAACTATACAACTCTTTCAGGAATGAGATCCTTTCCAATCCAAAGATACTTGCTGCTGAGGGGACAATGAACCATATAGGCTGGGGAACCTACAGAAGGCCAATAAAGGATGCTTCAAAACAGCTTGAAGTGGATGTTATGGATATTGGTCCGGAATATGCCCAGACTATGGGTTTGCGTCTGAAAGAAGGCCGGTTTTTTGATAAGACCAGGATTGACGCAGACAGGTCGACCGGATCAATAATTATAAACCAGAAGCTCATTGAGGCTTTTGGCTGGCCTGATGGAGTAGGAAGAACCGTAACCCTTTACGATACAACCACACTAACTGTGATCGGAGTGGTGGAGAACTTTTACACTTCAGGGCTCTGGCAGGAAATTGAACCTTTAATGATGAGAATTTCCGGAAACGACCGGTTCTATACGATTGCTGTCAGGTCAAACCCTGAAGATCTGCCCGGAGTTCTTGACTTTGTAAGCCAGAAATGGAAGACATTGGGTACGAATCAGATTTTTGGAGGAATTCTGCAGGAAGATACAATGCAGGAAGAAAAGGATATTAACGGTGGTATCCTGAAAGTTAATGTTTTTCTGGCAATTGTGGCTACATTATTGTCGCTTATCGGTATGTACAACCTGGTTTCACTTGATATTATAAAACGAACCAAGGAAGTGGGAATCAGAAAGATACAAGGAGCTCCCATACCTGTTTTAATGTTTCTTGTAAGTAAGAAATTCCTTATAGTACTGCTGGTTGCGTCAATCATCGGATGCGTTGGCGGATATTATATGTCATATATGCTTTTGGACAGTATCTGGGATTATTTTGTAAAGATCAGCGGGGGAATCCTGCTGATGTCAGCATCCATCATGATTGTTGCAACAACAGTAACCATAAGCTATAAGGTTGTAAAGGCTGCAATGAGAAACCCGGTGGATTCGTTGCGTTATGAATAACCCCCCGGGGTTGAGGGGATCGGGGGTTATGTAGTAAGATCAATACATCCTGTTTATCAGCTGACCTATCTCATCCCGCTTTTTCAGAGGGAAACTATGACTCTTCCCATCACGGGTGATTACATTGATCCCTTTAACCAGAAAAAGGCTTTTATTATAGAAAATAACTTCCAGTATGTTTTCGAAAAGGATCTCGAAATTGAAATGTTCCAGCTGTTCGCCTAATGTTTTGAAATATATCCTCTGGTTAGTCACAATCAGCTTTCCATCTACTTTTTGATTATCAACTACCTGGTTTGTGTCACCGGCTTTCAGGACAACTTCGTTCGGATTTAATTTGACTGTCATGTTCTTGCAGTATTAAAAGGTCTTACAAATATTCTTTAGAGTTCAATCATCATAAAGACGGCACTTCAGAACGAAAGTTGCAGAATAACGGAGAAAAATTTAAATATTAGCCGGACTTCACGCTCAGCCCGCTCTTTGCTTCTGGATCAAATTGTCTAATTATTAGACAATATTTCTTATTTTCGTATTTCAATTAACAACCGATGAGCAAAGGAATCGATAAGCTTGTACCTGGTGCATCTCCCACAATGATAAATGTTATGAACATTGTAAAAAAGATCGCCCCGACTGAAGCCAATGTTCTGATAACAGGCGAAAACGGGACGGGAAAAGAGCTTATAGCCAGGGAGATACATAATCTGTCGGGTAGGGCAGGAGAGTTGATGATCAGTGTTGATATAGGTTCAATCACCGAGTCGTTGTTTGAGAGCGAATTGTTCGGACATGTTAAAGGGGCCTTTACCGATGCAAGGGAAGACAGAAAGGGAAAATTCGAGCTTGCCACAGGTGGAACGCTCTTCCTGGATGAAATCGGTAACCTTTCTCTCCAGTCACAGTCAAAGTTATTGAATGTTCTTCAGAACAGGCAGATTGTAAGAGTTGGTTCAAACAAACAGATACCGGTGAATATCAGGCTGATCTGTGCCACAAACTGTGACCTTACAGGTATGGTGGGAGAGGGACGCTTCCGCGAAGATCTGCTCTACAGGATAAATACAATAATGATTGAAGTCCCGCCTCTTCGTGACAGGGTAGATGATATCCCGATTCTGGCTGGTTATTTTCTGAAAGTTTATTGTGAAAAATATAACAAAGAACCTGTTAAGATCAATACTCATGCACTTGAGAAACTCACCAATTACGGCTGGCCTGGAAATGTAAGGGAATTGCAGCATGCCATCGAGAAAGCAGTAATCATGAGCGATTCAACTGTTCTTCTCCCTTCTGATTTCGAGTTCAGGTCATCGTCAGGGAAGATTCACCACGATGAGCTGACACTGGCTGAAATGGAGAAGAAAATGATATTGGATTGCCTTAAAAGGCATGGTAACAACATCAGTGTAGCTGCAGAAAAGCTGGGAATCACCAGACAGACTCTCTACAACAAGCTGAAGAAACTCGATTTCGGGAAAGTCTAACTCACTACCTGGCCATCGAAAAGATTCACAATTCTGTGGGCATAGCCGGCGTCCCTGTCGTTGTGAGTGACCATAATGATAGTGGTACCCTCTTTATTCAACTCGGTAAGCAGGTTGATGACTTCAATACCATTCTTTGAATCGAGGTTACCTGTTGGCTCATCGGCAAGGATCAGCCTTGGATTTGCGACAACTGCACGTGCAATTGCCACTCTCTGCTGCTGTCCGCCTGACAGCTTCTGCGGAAAATGTTTTGCCCTGTGGGTGATCTTCATTCTTGAAAGAGCATCCTCCACCTTTTTCTTTCTTTCGCCGGACTTCATCTTCAGATAGATAAGAGGAAGCTCAACGTTCTCATACACATTAAGTTCGTCAATAAGGTTGAAACTCTGGAAGACAAAACCGATGTTGCCTTTGCGGAACACGGTTCTGTCTCGTTCCTTGAGGTTTGCAACCTCCGTCCCGTTAAAAAGGTAACTTCCCGATGTCGGATTATCCAGCAGTCCGAGAATGTTAAGGAGAGTTGATTTCCCGCATCCCGACGGCCCCATAACCGCAACATATTCACCCTCTTTCACGTTCAGATTCACTTTATTGAGAGCCGTTGTCTCAACTTCCTCTGTCCTGAAGACCTTGGTAAGTTCATTAGTTTTAATCATTTCCTTAAGTATTAGTATTTATTTTTAGTTTTTAAAAATAAGTCTCTCATTTTTTCCGAAAGATTCATATCCCGATATTATAACCTTTTCACCTGCCTGAAGCCCCTCGAGTACTTCGTAATATTTCGGATTTTTTCTGCCTATTGAAATATTGCGTTTTGTAGCAAAGGATTCTGATGGATCAAGAACGAATATCCACTGTCCGCCTGTCTCCTGGAAGAATCCGCCGATAGGCACCATTGTGGATTCCTTGGGTTGTCCCAGCTGAAGGCTTATATAATAGGTCTGGCCTGCCCTGATGTTATCCGGCATGCTGTCGATGAAAACCATATCAATTTCAAAGGTTCCGTTCCTGACTTCCGGATAAACCCTTCTCACAACAAGGTCGAATTCATTTCCCTGTCTGTCGAGAGTTGCAGTCAACTGAGTTTTTACCCTGTCTATATAATGTTCATCTATCTGTGCTGTTACCTTAAAGGATGTCAGGACATTTATCTGACCCATATTCGCACCTCTCTGGATTGACTGGCCGATTTCAGGGGTCAATAGCCCCAGCTGACCATCTATCGGTGCCCTTACATTCAAATTTTCAGCCCTATTCCGTACCAGTTGAAGGTTTTTCCTCATATTCTCAAGATTGACTGTAATAGTACTTACCTGTACTGACCTGAAGATTGAATCCTGTCTCTGACGTTCAATAAAAAGATCCTGTGATTGTCTGGCCATATCAAGATCTTCCTTTGATCTCAGGAACTCCTCCCTTGAAATAAGGTTATCTTTCATCAGTATCACATTCTGCTGGTAGTTACGTTCTTTTCTTTCAATATCATACTTAATGTTCAGAAGCTGGGTTTTAATTGCTATCCGTTCCTGTTCCATGGTAACCTGGGTATTCCTCAGGAAGTTTTCCTTTTCTGCAAGTTGTGCTTCACTGTCGAGTATATTAAGGTAAAGATCCGGATTGGATAATCTTAGAATAATATCTCCTTTCTTGACCATTGATCCTTCTTCAATCAGCTTCTCTTCAACCCGTCCGCCTTCCTGGGCATCAAGGAAAATTGTGCTTATGGGCTCCACTGTCCCCGGGACGGTTATATAATCGTTGAACTGACCATAGACTACCGGCTCAATTATCAGCTTGTCCTTCTCCACCTTATATGTTGAGGTACGGTCGGTAAAGAAAGCCATGTAAAAGAGCACTATTATTATGATCCCGACCGCAATATATCCGATATGCTTCTTCTGCAGACCTTTTTTCTTTTCTATTGGCCGGTCCATTTTTTCGAGAGGAGTATCCATTTCAGGTTTGATTTATCATATTAATTAAAAATAATATTCTCATATTCTCCGGTTGAATAAAAGTTGATGGAAAGTTTCCTTATCACCATCTGAAGCTTAGTGCGCAATGCTTCAGCTTCTGCCCGGAAGAGTGTTGTTTTTGCTGCTGAATAATCAGTTACGTCAACAAGCCCGGATTCAAACTTTTTTTCAACGGCGTTAAATGATTTGTAGTTGTATTCCAGATTAGCCCGAGCTGCCAGGTATTCGTCCTTTCCCCTTGAATAATCGAGACAGGCATTCTCTATTTCCGTATAAAGATTATTCTTCTCCTGCTCCAGCCGGAGCGAAGTGTCATCCTTTCTGATCTTAGCATTCCTTATATTCCTTCCAAGATTGTAGTTGTTAAAGATCGGAATGTCAAGTGATAAATATACAGCCTGGCTATTATTGTTCTTTAACTGGCTTGAATAGGAGAGCTGCTCCGGAGCATCGTCGCTTAGAATCCGGTAATAACCGGTGAAAACTGCGCCTCCGAGAGAGATTTCAGGAGCCAGCAGACCCCTTGCAGCCGAGATCTGCTTTTTGTTCGCTTTAAGTTCATATTCAATTGCTTTCAGCCGGGGAAGGACTTGTGAAGCTATAAGATAGATGCTGTCCGGTTCATATATTTCGTAACTGATAAGCATCTTTTCCGGATCCGGGATCACAAGATCAAAATCCGATTCAGGTTCAAGTTGCAACAGATGCTTAAGGGTTGTCAGTGCCTGACTGGCTGTGTTGCGTGCTATGGTATATGAAAGCCTGTCGGCAGATACCTGGCTCTCCATTTCATACTGTTTCGAAAGGGCTTCTTTGCCTGTCTCGACCATTTTTGAGATTCTGAAATTCTGCTCTTCCGACAATTCCAGCTGCATTTTGGATGCATCTTCAAGACCCTTGGCATAAAGTACCTGGTAATATTGTCCCAGTATCTCAATGATCAGGTAATTCCTTGCAATTTTCTCAGCTTCAAGTCCTGCCCGGTACATGAACCTGTTGGCAGCGATGGTATTAAGTGTTGCAAATCCATTGAAAAGATTCAGATTAGAATTTAATGAGTAAGAATTGCTGATATTCTGCTCGAACGTGATCAGGTTTGTGACCGGATCGATCGATCTTCCGAATCCCACACGCGCATCAGACCCGAAATTGAGCGATGGTAATACATCCATTTTAGATTGCAACAGGCTGGCTTCAGAAGTCTCGGTCTGCAGCCTCTGCCTCTTTAGTCCTATATTATTGGTAACGGCATAACTTATACAATCCTCGAGTGTCCATTTCCTGGCCTGACCCTCAGCATCCAGACCTGCCAGAGTAATTAAAAGAATTGCTGTCGGGAAGATTCTCTTCATCATCCTGCTCATTAAATTTTTATTACATAAACAAATAAAATGCCAGTAATTATAACTAGCTAGTAATCTGATATTTATAAAATATTCAAATGATTTCAAGTGTATAATAAATTGACATATAGCTGTCTAATATTTATACACAAAAGGATTAAACCAATATATAATATTTATATCACGCTGCACCTTTGTGCCGCAGTTCTACTGTGACCTTGCGCTACCAGGCATTGTCTTTTAAATGTAACTTTTTATCTTCGTTTACGTAAATATCTTATTTCCTATACAAGACAGATGAAGATAACCGATTGTATTAAATTCTCGAATGAAAATCCTGTATGCTACCTCGCAACCGCAGAGGGTGATCAACCGCGTGTTCGTGCTATTGGATTCTGGTTCGCAAACAAAACAGGTTTCTACTTTCAGACAAGCTCTTTTAAAGAGTTTCCTCTTCAACTTGCAAAAAATCCCAGGACTGAAGTCTGCTTTTATAAAAATGAAGGAATGATAGGTACCATGCTGAGGATTTCAGGGAAGGTTGAATTCCTGAACGACAAAAAACTCAGCAAAAAAGTTCTGATTGACAGGCCTTTCCTGAAAAGTTTTGGACTTACGATTGATAGCGATCAACTGGTAATTTTCAGGATTGCCCATGGTGAGGCACATTTCTGGACTATGGAGACAAACCTGAAACCCAAAGAGATAATAAAATTTTAAACTTTCAGCTCTGATTGATTGGACCAAATCTGAACAGACGTCAGGAAAGGGAAGGATTATAATTTAATATCGGTTTCCCCATACAGCAATTCTTAAATTTCTTCCCGCTGCCGCAAGGACAAGGATCATTCCTCTCCGGCATAACCTGCTTAACAACCTGGTTTTCCTTATTTCTTATCCAGGTCATCACATTGGCCGGTGCCCGTTTATTTTTCAGCTCTTTGCCCATATACTCCATGTATGGCTCCACATGTTTAAAGAACATCTTATAACCCTCACACAGATAATTTAATCCCGGTTTACCGTCGGGAGTGAGCTTGAACCTGTGCTTGGGACATTCGCCGTGGCAGGCATACCGGACGTCGCACTGAAGGCAAAACCTGGGCAGGGTATTTCTCTTATCTATCCCGAAGTCGAACTGCCTTTGTGATTTTACCATGTCGATCATAGGTTTGTCAGGAATATTACCGAGAAAATATTCCGGATAGACAAAATGATCGCAGGAGAAAAGATCCCCGTTATGCTCCATTACAAGAGCATCGCCGCATGTTTCGTTGAAAACGCATAATCCCGGGTTTTCACCAACATAATTTGCAAGTGTGGCGTCAAAGATCTGGACATAATACCTTGCCACATCATTTCTGACCCACTCGTCAAAAATCGTAATGAGGAACTTTCCGAAGAGATCCGGCCTTACTGACCATTCCGTCACCCTGGCATTTCCGTGAACCGGGGCAACTAGTTTCAGATGATCCTCATTTGAATCTTCTGCAATGCGTTCCACTACCGGAAGGAACTGCATAAACCCGCTACCGATCTTTTTCAGGAACCTGTATGTTTCGCTTGCAAAATGAACATTGTAATCATTTACAACGCTGAGTGTGTTGAATTCAACTTTGTGCTTATGGAGAAGCTCAATACCTTTCATTACCCTCCCGAAGGACGGCCTGCCTGAAAATGTCTTCCTGTAATGATCATGATTATGCTCTGCACCATCAACAGAGATACCGACAAGTATATTATTGTCAGTAAAGAATTTACACCAGTCATTGTCCAGCCTTGTGCCATTTGTCTGGAATGCGTTTTCTATTCTTTTTCCCTCTGCATATTTCTTCTGATATTCTATAGCTTTTTTGAAGAAATCGAGCCCCATAAGAGTTGGCTCGCCTCCCTGCCAGGTAAAAGTCACCACAGGTATTTCATTGGCTTCGATGAACTGTTTTGTGAATTCCTCTAACAACTCGTCAGTCATCCTGAATTCACTGCCCGGGAACAATTTCTTCTTTTCAATATAATAGCAGTATGTGCAGTTAAGATTAC
This sequence comes from uncultured Rikenellaceae bacterium, assembly GCA_964553395.1. Taxonomy (GTDB): domain Bacteria; phylum Bacteroidota; class Bacteroidia; order Bacteroidales; family VadinHA17; genus LD21. The sequence goes on from CAZKMH010000021.1 coordinate 12,573, forward strand.
ATGATGGCCCGGCAGGCTTCAGCATAACGTGAAAAGCATTTGGCCTTTTCAGCTTCAGTGCATCTGTAAAAAGAAGATTTGTTTTCATCAAGTCATGTTGCCAGGCAGCAAAAATAAGAATATTGAAGAGAACGGCAAACCGGAAGTGATAAATGTACACGCAAGAAGCTGAGGGGGAGAGTGGGTGAGTAGGTGAATGGGCGAGAGGGTGAGAGGGCGGGAAGGTGAGGAAGATCTAATGAAGGAAAGTTACATCGCCGATTTTATTGAAATATTCGCCGTCGGCATAACGGCCGATAGCTTTCCAGACATAGACTCCCTGAACTGCAAGGTTTCCGCTCCCAAAATATCCGTCCCATCCTTTGTAAAGGTCGTTGCTTTCATAGATTAGTACCCCCCACCGGTTAAAAATCATCAGATGATATTCTATAACATTTGTAAAGAATGGCCTGAAAATTTCATCAGACAGTTCGAATTCCTTCCAGTAACCTCCGGTTGGTCCCGACTGATTCCATCTGAAAGCATTCGGGAATTTGATTTCACCTTCCTTATATTCCACATTGATAGGGGATATGTATCTGGAGGAATCAATGCATCCATCCTTCGAGATCGCGGTCAACTTAACATCATATACTCCTTCGGCTCCGTATTTATGCCATGGATTCTCTTCAGCAGATGTGATACCATCCCCGAATTCCCATAACCAGGTAACCCCATACAAGGAATGGTTCGTAAATACCACTACCTGAGTATTATTAATAACGTCGGTCGGGTAAGCATCGAAAATCGCAGCCGGATTCTGATAAACCTGGATCAGCCCTTTATATGTTGATCCTCCGGAATAATTTGTAACCGTGAGCATTACAATATAATTACCGGGGACATAGTAAATATGTTCAGGATTCTTCACATCCGAAAATGTCTTATCCCCGAAATCCCACAAATATGATTCACCGTGAACACTCAGATTTCTGAAATGGACGGTGAGCGGAGTGCATCCCACGGTGTCAGGCTTAAAATAAGCTATTGGCAGGGGAGGCATTATCACATTTATATGGATCGTATCTGTTCCGGAGCATCCAAACCGGTCCGGCGGAGAGTGATAACTTATGATATGCTTTCCGACCCCGGCAGTTGGTGGATCAAATGAATTACCGGTCACGCCGGTTCCCGACCAGGTACCCCCTGGTGGAGCAGCTGTCATGGTGACGGGCGGGTCGGTGACATAAAGTCTGCCGACCGCATCGATGGTTGCCAGCGGAGAAGGCATGACCGTTATTGTAATCTGGTCAGCATCAGTACATCCGTACGAACTGGTAACTTCATATCTTACGACATGATTTCCTGGTCCGGCAACAGAAGGATTAAATTTGTTCCCGCTCACTCCGGTGCCCGACCAACTTCCGCCGGAATCGTGTGCTCTTAATGTGACCGGAGCATTCTGTACGCACAGTGTATCAACCGGGGTAATAGTAGCATCAGGGTAGGGAACGATAAGTATCTTCGCTGTCGTCACAACGGGAGGGTGATCACCGTTAACCGGATCGGCAGGAGGACCGGCAATATCCGGATCATCATAAGGATTGCAATAGTTCCAGTTCCGCAATGTAACTTCGAAATATTGCCCAATCAGTTTATCACTGGCTACATTTATAATTTCAGAATAAACACCCGATCCGGTCACCGGTCCGGGAAGTGTGATCACGGATCCTCTGTAGGGATAAGTTACACCGGTTCCGTTTATTGTCACCGGTATGCCTGTCATAGTTATATGGGTTCCGTAGATCCATTGTATCCAGCGGGTATACAGATTGGGCACATCTCTCTCCTGCGGTGGCACGCAATTAAACTGCGTAAGATCCCTGAACCTGACATCTGCACCATTTCCGAAACAGATGGGATATATATCCGGATTAATATGCATGTGCCCCCCGTTATGATCGTCATCATCCCAGACCGTAACTATCTGTTCCTGGGTGGATGAAGTACACAATACCCCATTGACCACCAGGGTGGATTGTGGCCGGTAATTGCATTTATCTCCCCTGGATGTATAAGTATGATTTGCTGTAACCTGATAAGATCCTGCCGATGTTGCTGTTGCCGGAAATCTCTCAACAATGCCGTCATCCCAGTTAAATTGAATTGCCACACTGGTTCCTGCATTATTGACTCCGGTGTAACTTACATTCCAGCTTGCAGATACAGGGGAGCATAACTTATCAGGTGTAATCCTGTTGGCTTTGGTTAATATGCTGCAATCCTGACCAATGGAATACAATGAGATAAGGGCAAATACTAAAGTTAAATACAGGATCCTCATAAACATACAACAATGCAGTAACTGCTTTCTTTCACATTTACTTTTTAACGTTAAAATTCGTATAAAGTTATACTATCGGGCAAATCTTTAAACAAATCCTGGCAATTTTTTGTTTTTCCCTCTGCGTCCCTCTGTGCCTTCTCAGGATTTTTCCGTGTAACCTCTTAATTTTTTGTTACACAGAGTTCCACAGAGTTGACACGGAGAGACACGGAGAGTTTATCTCTTCGGGTAAACAAAATTTTCATAATTTTAAAAGGAAATTAAACATACACCGGGATGAAAAGAAGAAAATTCCTTGAACTAGCATCAATGGGTTCCGCCACACTGGCTTCCTCATTCTATATTCCATCGCTCACCCAGGACCGGAAACTCCGGATCGGACTGATCGGTGCCGGCTGGTACGGTATGGTGATCACTTCCGCAGCACTCAAAAGCGGGGGAGTTGAAGTTATAGGGATCTGCGATATCGATTCCGAACATCTCCGGAACAGCGCCGATGAAGTGGAAAAACTACAGGGAAGCCGGCCAAAAACCTTCAAGTATTACAACGATCTCCTGGAAATGAAAGGACTTGAAGCACTTTTCATCGGAACGATGCCTCACTGGCATGCATTGCCGTTTATTGCAGCCTGCAACAAAGGGCTGGATATTTATTGTGAGAAGCCTCTTTCGTATGATGTTATGGAAGGCATAGCAATGGTCAATGCAGCAAAAAAAGCCGGTAATATAGTTCAGATAGGTTTTCAGCGGCGACAAAGCCAGGCGTTTATGAAAGTTAAAGAGCTGATTGAAAACGGGACAATCGGAAATGTTCACCAGATTGTTGCTCAGATACATTATAATCCCGGACCGCAGGACACAAGAATCCAGGCGCCTCCGGCTTCACTCGACTGGGAAGAATGGTGTGGTCCGGCTCCGAAGCTTGACTACCGGCCCAGTATCGGACACAAATCATGGAGGCTGGAAAAAGAGTATGGAAACGGGCACCTGGTGGACTGGGGCATACATCATATTGATATTATAAGGAAGATCATGGGAGAGGGTATGCCTTATGAATTTCACACAACGGGAGGAATATATGCCCTGAAAGGCCAGATTACAACACCTGATACACTTACAGCTAAAATGTCATTCAGGAAAGCACCTGTCCTGTGGCAGCACAGGTTATGGGGTAATGGTGATGTAACAAGGGAATTCAACAATGGAATTTTCTTCTATGGAGAAAAAGGGACTCTGTTTGCCGAGGATTCAAAAGTGGTAAAATTTATGACGGGGAAGGAGAATAAGAGAGAAGACCTTTCCGTTCCGACACCGTTAATGCAGGATAACCATGTCAGGAACTTCCTTGATGCGGTAAGAATGAAGGATAAGAGCCTGATAAGTTGTACACCTGAGGATGCATTCCGCTCAACAGCGACTGTTCAGCTCGCAATGATTTCATATTATACGGGTTCAACAGTAAAATGGGACGAGGGAAAGAATGAGATCACAGGAAATCCGGGAGCTTCTGCACTTTTGAAAAGAGACTACCGCGGGAAATACAAACACCCTTAACCGGGAATAGTTCTCCTTTAAGTGTGATCATTTTCCACATATCCGGTTCAATTCTTCCTCAGCAATATCAAATCCAAGTTCTCTTGCTTTTCTGACGTCAAGACAAGCGTTCCTGCGGCGATGAAGTTCGCTTTTTACCAACCCTCTGTGAAAATAATACACCGAATATCCCGGATTATACCTGAGCGCCCTATTTAAATCTGAAATTGCCCCTTTATAGTCCTTCTGCGCAGTTTTTACAAGTCCCCTGTTGAAGTATGCTACATCATATTTCGGATCGATATCCAAAGCCCTGGAGAAATCTGCAGACGCTCCGCTGAAATTCTTCAGGGTAAGCTTTGCCAGGCCTCTGTTATTAAAGGCAAACGCATACACAGGATTGATTTCTATTGCCCTGGTATAATCATCCATTGCACCATTAAAATCCATGATCTCATACTTTGCCAGTCCTCTGTTGTTGTAAGCAATTGCATGTCGGGGATTGAGCTCTATTGCCTTTGAGAAGTCTTTCAATGCTCCCTGGTATTCCTGAATATTATACCTGGCATTACCCCTGTAATGATACGGTCCGGGAAGGTCAGGGTCAAGCTCTATAGCCCTGGTGTGGTCCTCTATAGCACCATGGAAGTCATCTGAAAGACCTTTTGCCAGGCCTCTGTTGAAGTAGAAATCTGCATTGTCAGGATTGATCTCAATAGCCCTTGAATAATTGGAAATTGCCCCCCTGTAAGCATTTTGTAAATATTTCATCTGGCCTCTGTTAAAAAAGTAGTCTGCCTCCTGGCAAAATGCCGCAGAGGCCAGCAACACAGCAGCTATTGATAAGAAAACCTTCCTGATATAACCATGGGCTAAAAACATATCAAAATATACTATTTTTTATGAAGCAGAAAGGTTCCCGCTAATAATTCTTATGAAATTCTTCAGCAGGTTCACCTGTTCACTGGCAAATAATATCGCAATCAATTCCTATATTTACCATAACTTTAATGCAAAACTATTAAACAATGAAAGATCTCAAAAGTAAAAATAAAACAACAGGGCGAAGAGAATTCATCTCATTGATTTCAGCCGCAGCAGCTATTGGACTCGTTGGTGCCCACGGTGTTAAAGGAGCCTCATTAACAGACCACCAGACCGGCATTAACGGGCAACCGGAACCAGCAATGCCCATGATTAATCTGGGTCCGCACCGGATCAGCAGGCTGATCTGCGGTTCGAATCCGATACTTGGTTATTCCTATCTTGGCCCTCATACCGACACACATATGAAGGAGTATTTTACAACTGAGCAGACTGTTGAATTTCTTCTGAAATGTGAACGGGCAGGTATCACAGCACATCAGTGTTCCTCCAGGCAGGAGTATCTGAGCCCTTTACAGGATCGCGGTTCCAGGATGAAGTTCATATGTCTGCACCAGGACCGTGAAAAGATTATGGAAACAATCGGAAATGTCAGACCAATAGCAATGGTTCACCATGGTGGTGTAACCGACCGGTTATTTGCGGCCGGGAATTCCGGGATCGTACATGACTATGTTAAAGCAGTAAAGGATGCCGGGTTGCTTGCGGGTGTCTCAGCACATAATCCGGACGTTATAAAGCAGATAGCCGATGCAGGATGGGAAGTTGATTTCTTCATGACCTGCTTCTACTACCTTACACGTAAAATGGACACACCGGAACTGACAGCAGCCCTTCCTGTGGGCAGCTATACCTTCTTTAAGGACGATCCGGCTGCAATGACAAGGGTGATCCGGCAGGTGAAACAACCTTGTCTGGCATTCAAGATCCTGGGTGCAGGCCGTCAGTGTTCAGACCAGAAAAAGGTCCGGTCAGCTTTTCAGTATGCTTTCGAAAATATCAAGCCGACAGATGGAGTAATCGTGGGTATGTTTCCCTGGTTCTTCGATGAGGTTACAGCCAACTCTACATATGCACGTGAGGTTGGACAATTAACATAGAATCATCGTATACCCGGGATTCTTAAATGATGGGGGATGTCTCAAAAGCCCATTTCTGATAACCCACCCCTAAATCCCCTGAAAGGCAATAAATGTCAGTCCCATTGCTTTGATTACCCCGCCATAACCATTTGGTAAAAAAGGACTGAATGTTGTACGCCAGTCCCCTTAAGGACTTCGGGAAAATAAAAAACTCCTGACCTTCACCAGGGGATTTATTCAATTCCGGATTAGTTTCACTA
>CAZKMH010000022.1:0-14767 GCA_964553395.1 uncultured Rikenellaceae bacterium
CCCAAACCCCCTTCCCTGCTACGCAAGGAAGGGGGCTTATCTCGCTGTATTACATACAGTTTCCCCCTCTTTGCGGAGCAGAGAGGGGGATAAAAGGGGGTGAGTACGTGTGATCCAGAAGCAGAGAGGGGGACGCAAGGGGGTGAGTACATGTGATTGAAAGGGGAAAATAAGGGGGCGGGTTCATGAAAGTTTTATCAGGATAAACAACTTAATTTCAAATATATTAAGATTTCAACCGCACAAGGCGTTTATATATAACTACATTAGCATAAACAAAACTAACGAAAATGAACCGCAGGAACTTCTCAAAAAAAATGATCATCGCAGGAACCGCTATGCCTGCACTAGCCGTTAATCCATTACTAACCTCATCTGAAAATAGTATTGAAAAAGAAAACACCAGAAATCTGCCAGTCAGAGAATTCGATGTGGTAGTTGCAGGTGGTGGAACAGCCGGTGCCGTTGCCGCAATCGCTGCAGCCCGGAACGGGGCAAGAACTGCATTGATTGAAGGTAAAGGATATGTAGGAGGTACCGTTGTTGAAGGAGGTACAGCACTTCACAGCTTTTTCAACTTGTGGAAAGCCTTTCCCGGTGTTGAAAAACGCCAGGTGGTAAAAGGAATCGCCCAGGAAATCATTGACCGTCTCCTTCTTGTCGGAGGGACTACCGGACACGGCGATGTGACAGGCAAGATTGATTACGATTCTGTATGCACCGCTATCGATACCGAATTATACAAACTTATTGTGCTTGAAATGCTTGCTGAAGCTGGTGTTAATGTTTTCACAAATACCCTGGTTTCAGGGGCAGTCAAAAAAGGATCAGCCATTGATAGTGTAGTCACCCAGAGCAGGATGGGCAGGGAGCTCTTCAGAGGAAAATGTTTTATAGACAGTACTGCATACGGTGATCTCTCAGCGTTTGCCGGTGCAGAATTCGTTGAGCTTAACGACCATCCTGTTTGCAACAGTATGGGTATCGGTAATGTAAATATTGAGAAGCTTTATGCATATCTGATGAAAAATAACGCCCTCGGGGACCTGGCATACGGCATACGCGATGGAAAGGAAGGACAGATAATCCGGATGGGAAGTGAAAGTGGCTATACTATAAGAGGTAAACTCCCGAAAGAATTTGTGGATGGTGTTGTTAAACTGGGGTCAGGACTTATAACAACCACGGTTCATGATAATTACCTTATGTTCATCAAGGTAAATTACAAATTGCCGGTCAGTCCTACCAACAGGGATGAAGTTTCCAAAGCAGAATTAATAATCAGACAAAACCAATTCAGGACACTTGAACTGTTCAGAAAATACCTGCCAGGCTGTGAAAACGCATTCATAGCCCGTACCAGTCCTTCATTAAATATAAGGCGTGGCCGGACAATAACCTGCGATTATGATATTACATTGAAAGATGTTATTGAGGCAAGACATTTTGAAGATGAAATAATGGCTTATGGATTTCACGATTCCGCACCCAGATATCAGGTCAAAAACGGTGGTACATATGGAGTTCCTTATAAGGCTCTGTGTGTCAAAGGTATTGACAATCTGCTGGCAGCAGGTATGCTTATAACATCTGATTTCCAGGCTCATATGTCAACCCGTAACACCGTTTGCTGTATGGGTCAGGGACAGGCAGCCGGAACTGCGGCAGCATTATGCGCATTAAAGAAAACCGGAACCCGCGATTTGCCATACGGTACTCTAAGGGATGCACTTGTAAAAGGGAATGTATATTTTGAAAGTTAGCTGCTGACCGAAGTCCGAAGTCCGAAGACTTATTGCCAACTGCCAACTGCCAACTGCCAACTTTCTACTTCACCACACCCAGCCAGGCTTCTGCCATCAGAGCTGCACCCGCAAGGGAAGCATGAACCCCGTCACCGGTCCAGTAAGCACCCGGAGCACGCTTTTGGGCTTCATCATATATAGCCTGGTAAGGAATGAATGTGGCACCGAACTGCGCGGCTATTTCCTTAGCAGCCTTCTGATATTCATAAAAATCAGGATACCATTTGTCATCCACTGCCTTAACGCCGCGAACCCCGAACGGCTCACCAATTATTAGTTTCACACCCGGAAGCGCTTTTCTTGTTCGCTCGAGAAGGGCAATGTAATCTCTCCTGTAAATTTCTGCAGAGCCGTCATAATTTCCGTTTAGTTTGTGCCATATATCATTAACACCGATCAGTATGCTCACCACATCAGGCTTGAGGGCAATGCAATCCTTTTCCCATCTTTCCGCAAGCTGGAATACTTTATTGCCCGAAATTCCCTTATTGTAGATTTTCAGGCTCAGCGGTGCGAACTTCAGCATAAGCTGACCTGCGGCAATCATTGCATAGCCAGTTCCAAGCACTTTTGTATTATTGAAGCTCATATCTTCTTTGTTTCTTCCGGCATCGGTGATCGAATCACCCTGGAAGAGGATAGTCTGGTCCTTCAGGAGCTTGATTTTCGGACTTCCCTTCGGCACCGCAGCCGCCACAATTTCGGGAATGCTTATAGCTGCCAGTGTTCCGATTGCAGCCTTCCTGATAAAGTTTCGACGTGAATTGTTTTGATTTTCCATTGCCCTTATTATTTTAATTGTTTAATAACCAATAATTAATAACCAATAACTTTCAGTACCTCACCTTTATCCTCACTGCCCCTGGCACAGGCATCTCCGACACAACCATCACATACCCTCCTCCGCTTCCCGAAGTAATTGCCCCGGGATAATTCGGGAAATATTTTGTTTCCAGTTCTTTCAGCACCTGATCAGGCACTGTAAAAGGAAGTATCTTCCTCCATGCCAGAAGTGTATCTGTCATCGATTTCCCAAGTCCGTTCACATCCTTTTTCAGGATTGCCTCCCAGCAACTGTCGCCGGCCTCACCCAGTTCTTTTATGAGAGCCTTTTCAAGGTTCATTATTTTCAGAGGGTCATAACCCTGAGGACGGGGTTCAAGAGGTACCAGATGGATGACATCCGCCAGCCATTCGCATATCTCTTTATCAGTTGTCGATTCAATTTTCTCAGGCCAGTAACCACCTCTGTAATAAAGTCTGTTGATTCCCGGGTAGAGGAGCCCGATATGGTCCTGAGACCCTGATATATATTTTTTCCCCGGAGGATTCTCTGCTCCGAACAGCAATCTGGCATTCAGCTCATGATCCCCCTCAGGATACCTGTCGCCCCATATACTGATTGCTACATTTCTTGAGCTTGTAGCCAGACCCGACCTGTCATTGAACTCCATTGTCGGCCAGATCTGCGACACAACCACCGATCCCGGATGTATTTTTGAAGCCCATGGCTGATCGATCCAGCCACCCGCAAGACAAAGTCTGTAAGGGAATCTCAGCTCTCTTTTAATTTCAGAGCTGGATCTTATGGATAAGCCTGGCTCGGGAATCCGTTCCAGTACTAAATATTCTACCCCATTCTCTCTGCAAAGTGTCTCTTTATCAGCAGTATGGCCATCACGGTTAACAATAAATATATCTGGTTTAAGCCTGTTCAGATCTGGTGTAAAATCAAGTATACCCGAACCTGAAGCAAGGAAGGCATCCTCGACATATTTTATTGATTTAACGATAAACAACCGTTCATCTTCCGGGAAGTAAGGCTGCCTGCCTTTCAATAACAGGAGGTTGCTATCCCTTCCCAGACTGACATAAAGTTTCCCGTATGATGCTGCCGTTTTGAAGAATGTTATATGTCCCCCGTGAAGAAGATCAAAACAGCCGCTGACAAGCACTTTTTTCTTTTTCATCTCCGGGAAAGATTACCTGTTGAACCTGGCTGTTTTATTCCTTTCTGCCCCTTCGTTTACCACCTGTTCCCTGATCCACTCATAGGTCTTATTCATCCCGTTCCTCAGTGGAATGGAAGGTTCCCAGTTCAGGTATTGCCTTATGAGTGTATTATCGCTGTTACGTCCCCTGACACCTTTGGGAGCATCAGGGTCATATTTTCTTTGGAGCTTATAACCTGCAATATCTTCAACGATATCAACCAGTTGGTTTATGGAAACCATCTCATTGCTTCCCAGGTTTATCGGTTCTTCAATATTGCTGTACATTATGTCCTGTATTCCTTTTATACAGTCATCGATGTACATAAAACTTCTTGTCTGGTCCCCATCGCCCCAGATAACAATTTCCTTCTTTCCCAAAATTCCTGCTTTAATGACCTTCCGGCAAATCGCTGCCGGAGCTTTTTCCCTTCCACCGTCAAAAGTGCCAAAAGGACCGTAAACATTATGAAACCTGGCAACTCTGGTTGTAAGGCCAAAATCCTCAGTAAAATGACGACACATGCGTTCGCTGAAAAGTTTTTCCCAACCATAGCCGTCTTCCGCCAGTGCCGGGTAAGCATCTGATTCTTTTAGTCCCGGATTATCGGGATCGGTCTGTTTATCACCATTATAGACACATGCTGAAGATGCATAGAAGAACCTCTCAATTCCACAATCCCGCGATGCTATAAGAAGATGGGTATTGATCAGAACACTGATCATGCAGGCAGCTTTATTGTTTTCGATAAAGCCCATTCCCCCCATATCGGCAGCAAGGTTAAACACTTCGTTAAATCCGTTCACTGCCGTGAAACAGTTTTCCCTGAGGCGAAGGTCGAGAACCAAATTATTCGCTTTATCAGAGACCTGATACCATTCATTCAGAGGTTTGATATCAACCGCTTTCACAGTATGGCCGTTACTTATCATCTCCTTTACCAGATGGCCGCCAATGAATCCTCCGGCGCCTGCAATCACAATCTTCTTCATACTTATTCTCTAGTGTATAAATACCTTAATGATGCAATGAAGTCATGTTCCTGAATTCATATCCCTTTTTGTGCTAGTTGTGAAGCCAGCTTATCAAGCCTGAATTTGTAAATGAAAAATCCCGCCAGCGATGCAACGGCAACTGCTATTCCTGCAGGATAAGAGATTTCCCCGGGGAGGGAAAATCCTTCAGGGGCAAAAAGAAGATAGGTGGTTATGACAGTTGTCATGAACAACGCCGGTATCAGGGTTACCCAGAAAGATTTGCCGGTCTGCAACAGGTAAACTGTTATAGTCCAAAGAACTACCATCGCAAGAGTTTGATTCGACCATGCAAAATAACGCCAGATAATGCTGAAGTCGATCCTTGTAAGCAGGAAGCCGAAAATGAAAAGCGGAATGCTGATTAAAAGACGGTTTTTGATCGGGCCCTGCCTGAATTTCAGGACGTCGGCAACTATGAGCCTGGCACTCCTGAAAGCAGTATCACCTGAGGTTATTGGTGCTGCAACCACGCCAAGCAACGCAATTACTCCCCCAAGCTTGCCAAGCAGTGAATTAGAGATCTCATTAACAAGGAATGCAGCATTCCCCTGCTGGGCTGTCATCATATCATTAAGCTGTCTTATACCACCATAGAAGCTCATGCCAATCGCTGCCCATATCATGGCAACTATACCTTCTGAGATCATGGCACCATAAAAAACCCTCCTGCCCAGCCGTTCATTTTTAAGACACCTTGCCATAAGCGGCGACTGGGTGGCATGGAATCCTGAAATCGCACCACAGGCAATTGTGATGAACATCATCGGAAAAACAGGAAAATTTTCGGTATCGGTGTGAAAATTGCGCAGATTGGACAAAGTCAGTTCAGGAATGTGGTACCCCTTTACAAACAGGGCTGTAATTAATCCAACTGCCATAAACAGGAGGCAGAAGCCGAACACAGGATATATCCTTCCGATTATTTTGTCGATCGGAAGCATGGTTGCCAGTAAATAATAGATAAATACCACCCATACCCAGAAGGTCATTGATAAATTATCGGGGGTTATTCCAGCAAGTATTTTGGCCGGTCCCATAATAAACACAGCACCGACAAGCACCATCAGCAATACTGTAAAGACTCTCATAAACTGTTTGACACCTTTACCCAGGTAAATACCGACTATCTCTGTCACACTCAATCCGTCATGCCGCATTGAAAGCATCCCGGAGAAATAATCGTGCACTGCACCTGCGAAAACAGAACCAAGTACAATCCAGAGAAAAGCAACAGGTCCCCACATTGCTCCGGCGACTGCACCGAAGATCGGACCCAGGCCGGCAATATTCAGAAACTGAATCAGGAAAGCACGCCACCACGGAAGTGGAACATAATCCACTCCGTCACTCAATCTGTAGGCCGGGGTTTTCCGGTTTGGATCAATCCCATCAATCTTTTCAATTAACCGGGAATAGAAAATATACCCGAGCACTAAAAATAGAATTCCGACGATAAAGGTTATCATTACTTTATTTGCCTTTCAGTATATTATAATTCACCCAACGCCTTTGATTACAGGTGGATCCTGAATAATCCGGCACCATGCCTTTTTATATAACAGCTGAATTCATCTTTAAACTCTCCCAGGGACTCGCCGCTCCACAGATCTGTCAGGGTATGCGTTCCGGTCAGTCCAATTTGTTCAAACTTAACAGTTATTAAAGATGAATCGGGCGGCATTGTACCTGATTCAATCTGTACAGGATCCTGTGCATTGAACATTGCCAGGAATTTGTCATCATTTTCAGGATCATCCGCACTCCACACTATGAGATCATTCTCCCTGAAAATCTGCCGGTTGTTCCCGCTGTGCTGATTCACATAGAGGACATCTTTATTGGTGATTAATGACATTGTAAACTCGTCATTGTCAGGCAGATTACCTCCAAACATCAAAGGCGACCGGAAAATTGAAAAGAGTGTCATGAGTGTATATTGCTCATCCTTTGTAAATCCGCTCATCCTTGGCTGTCCGCGTTCTGCCCTGATCCCTATTCTTCCGAGCGGGAGCATGTCGGCATCAGGGTAATAACCTTCTCCTCTGCAGGAGGTCCATCTGTTACAAACATCAAACTCCTCTTTAAGATCCGGCCACCGGTCCCAGAAATCACCGGTAGTGCGCCACATATTAACATTATGCTTCAAAAACTCTGCATCGGCTAAAATATTTCCACTTGGAGATATGCTTAATACAATGGGTCTTCCGCAGTTGTCTATCGCTTTTCTTATAAGTTCAATCTCTTTAAGTTTTCCGGAAAGATCATCTACTTTAACGAAATCGACACCCCACGATGCATATAATTCAAACAGAGAGTTATAGTATTCCTGAGCACCCTCCTTCCCGGCAATTATGGTATACATATCTTTCAGCCATTTGCACTGATCTTCGGGTGAAAAGATATCAGCTGCCCTTGCATTGCTGCCAGGAATGGGTGTGTTCTTCTGAACAGCCATCACCGGGATACCCCTCATTACATGAATTCCGAATTTAAGACCTTTACCATGGACGTAATCAGCAAGCGGTTTGAATCCCGTTCCGTCAGCTGCTGATGGAAAACGATTTAATGCAGGAGTCAGACGGCCATATTCATCCATTACAAAAACAGGATCCTTCTGGTTGTATCCTCCGGCTTTGTCGTTCTCCACATACCAGCGGATATCAACAACAATATATTCCCATCCGGATTCTTTAAGATTATCTGCCATATAATCCGCATTCGCCTTCACTTCTTCCTCAACGACTGTGGGACCGAAACAGTCCCAGCTGTTCCATCCCAACGGCGGAACCGGAGCCCAGTTATGAAAAGCCAGTTCTTTGTTCAAAGTGAGCTTATACCATATAATGGCATTTTCCCTGTATAACTTGTCGATAACACCTTTCGGCAGTTTTAGCCCGGTGAATTTTCCCCTGAACAGGTCAGAGGTCATCTCTGCATCAGTCGCGAAGTATTTCCAGTCCTCTGCCCAGGTATTATGCATTTCCTTCCTGAATCCTTCGGGATTGCCGGAACCGGAGTAACTAACATCCGTTCCATACAGAAGTCTGTCCTGATATTTAATGATAAAGTCGCGTACCCTTTTGCGGTCTGAAGCCGACTGATACTGAAGGTGACAGGTCCTGGCAGAGATATCGACAGCCATGTTCGGGTATTTATCCAGTCTGAGTGCCAGTGAATCGACATTCCATTCAAGGCTGCCAAGATGACATCCAACAAAAATAAGGTCAGGATTCCTTTTCAGCAGATTATCCCGGGCACTGATCTGAGCCTCATAGGAGGGGTATTCAGGGTGAAGGAACATATGGTATTGCGGATGTTGCGCAAAATAGTTACTATCGCTACTGACTGTCATTTCATCAAGAGGCAGCCAGCAGTTACGTGGCTCACCCAGATGCCCGGATATGGGGATATTTTTGAATTTGATCAAATTGAAAACAGGATCAAGGCCGGGATCATCGACCATTATAAACCTGCCGTTCCTGTCTCGTACAGTCATTCCGACATTCTTCCAGACCTTTACGCTTATCGGGCCGGCCGACATATAGCTTTCAAGCTGAGTAATGATCTTCCTGCTCCATTCTTCAGTGCCCCAGCCTGCTGTATCAAAAAGGAAGGTTGTACCGAAAAAGACCCTTCCAGGATGTCTCCTTGCCGAAAGGGATGCAAAGTCGAACTGTTTCCTGATGGTTGCAGAATCGAAGAGATCAACATTTAGTGTAATAAGCAGAAAATTATCCTCGGCTGCAAGAGCTTCAAGGACTCCATCGTCGCTATCGATATGGATATGGGAATCAATCTTCAGCAAGGATGAATAATCCTCTTCTGTATAAAAGTTATCCTGGCAGCTGATCAGGAATAAACAGAAGAGGAAATAAATGATGTGTTTATATTGCATATGAATCAGATAACATTCTGAAGTGCAAGGAACAATCCCCCGTAGCATTTCATGAACTCAACCGGTTCGCAGCTCACCCTTCCGATCTCGGCGTTGCAATAACCCTTGTAACCTGACTCAGAGAGTAATTTGAAGAACAAACGGTAGGGATAATCCTGATCCCACAGTTCATGCAGATGCACTCCTTTTATACGGTCTTTAACGGAGTTGAAATTATACTCAAATCCCTCTCCCTGAGCATCCGACGGATCACAGTTCCAGTTCACATACACATATGGGCTCTGTGAATAGTCAATTATTTTTTTGATCACCGGAACAGAGTTTGTGCCGCTTCCGTGCACACATACCCTTACCTCAACACCACTATTGTGCCCGAACTGACCAACTTCTGCAAGGGCTTTCCCGATCTGTTCCATGGTTTTTTCTTTTGCCACACCCTCGGGAAATGCATTCGGGAAAACTCTGATACCGGTTGCACCGACATCTTTAGCCAGCAGTATATACTCTTTTGTCCCTTCGATGTTTTTCCTGAGCTGTTCCTGATCGGGCAGGTGATATTGAAAAGCGCTCGCCAGACTTATTGTTTCCAGCGCGGAATCTTCAAACCGTTTTTTGACTTTTGCGCGTTCTGCAGGTGTCAGGGTAACCTCAACACCATGTTTATGGGTAGTACGCAGCTCAACCGAAAGGAAACCAGTCTCGGTGCAGTTCTTAATTATGGTTTCAATATCCCAGTCTCTTCCCAGCAGGTAGGTCATCAATCCCACTTTCAGCGGATTTTTATTCGGGATAACCGTACTTTTCATGTTCTGCAGATCAGATGCAAGAATGCTCCCCGGTACCAGGGCAGCTGTCGCAGTTAATGCTGATGTTTGCAGAAATCTCCTTCTTGAAAAATTGTTTTTCATATATCTTGAATCATTATAAAGGCATTACAACAAAAGGTGCCGCATTAAGCGTATCAAGGCTTACCTTGCAGCTGGTGAACTGGTCGAAATTATATTCTTCAACCTCAACAATCCCGTATTTCATTCCTGAATTAGCAGCTGCTGCCCATATCGAAGCAAAATCCATCATGCCGCTTTCACCTATCTCCTTCTTGTCTTTGATGTGCCACAGTTCAAACCTTCCCGGATACTTGTTGAAATAGTCAACCGGATTCTTCCCTCCCATTACACACCAGTACAGATCGAGCTGGAACATGACTTTTGCAGGATCAGTGTTCTTAAGCATAAAATCGTACATTATGGTGTCACCGTGAACGGTGGAGAATTCCCTGTCGTGATTATGATATCCGAAACGGATACCTTTTACATTGCATTTTTCACCGACTTTATTGAAATAATCGCACCACATTTTAAGCGTATCAATAGTTCTGTAAGCTGAACGTCCCATTGACGGCTGAACTATATACTTTGCACCGGCTGCAATATGGGCATCAATACAGGCATCCCACCAGGCCATGGTTGCATCGTAATTTGCTGAGTCAGGCAATGGACGGCTGGTATGTGAACTGAGGACAGTCATGCCGTGTGATTCACAAAGAGCCTTAAAATCAGCAGGTTCCATTCCATAGAATTTTCCGTCGCCATAGCCCGCCGGCTCAACGAACTTATATCCCATTTCGGCAACCTTCTGTATTGCTGCAGGTACATCCTTCCTTATAGAGTCGCGGATGGAGTACAATTGCAATCCGATATTTTTTTGCGGAGCTTTCTTACAGGAGTATAAACCGGGCAACAGAAGGCCTGGTAACGCCATAAGCAAGATAATAGAAATAATACTTTTTGTTTTCATTTCAGGTTAATTAAAATTTTCTGAAATATACAAATAAATTTTTTGTCCTGTCCGGAGTGCAGGGGTGTGAAAAAATCAAAATCCCCCCGGCTTCAGGCAGTTCCGAAATTTGAAATTTAGTCTATCGCTGTCTGTATAGTCAGATTCCTAATATTCTTCTGGCATTTCCCGATCTTAAAAGCTCTTTCGTAGCTTCATCAGCTTCTGAATCTCTAAGTGATTCAATGCGTAACAGACCTGTGAGATAATCCAGTATCGGGGAATGTGTACCAAATGCAAATTTATCTCTACCAAATTTGTTGATAAGTCCGGCCGGATCAGTAATGTTTCTGCCTGAGGTATCCAATAATATATCAGTATCCCTGAATAGCTTTGTATCCTCATCATTAAGCTGGATTCCGCCCGAAACATTAAGGGCCAGATATTTTGCATCGGGTACCGCTTTCATAATCGGAATTATGTCTTTCAGCGCCCACTCGTTACTTAAATCCATCCATGCTCTGAGCCGGCTGTCGACCATTCTTATTGTAAATCCCACAATAATGCCACGATCTCCGGCCATCTTTACGAGTTCAATGCAGGCAGGATCTGTCAGTTCATAATCATGATATTGCGGATATAAGCGGATGCCCTTCATCCCGAACTTTCTGATGCAAACTTCCAGGTCATTTTTCCAGCCTGCATAGATCGGGTTGATGGTACCAAACGGAATAAATCGGTTGCGGAAATGCCTGTCTGAGTTTATCTCCTCAAAGAGTTCCTCATTTGAGGCTTGTGTATCCTTATAGAATATACCGTTCATGTTACCAATCACGGAAATATTAACGCCAAACCTGTTCATCCTGTCAAGAAGCGCTTTACAACTGTTGCAGTTTGTCTGCTGAAACGGCCAGTGGCCAATGTTTGCATTAATATCAATTAACATGGTTCCCGGCCTTTCTTAATATGTTATTGAAGTTATCAAAAAAGACTTTTTTCCTCTGAACCTCAGTTAGTTTAGATGAGAGGATAGTGCCAACGCTCTGATAAAATGAACCGTCTGATCCATAAAACATACGGTCCTCACCGATATATTTCAGGACAAAATCAATCATGTTACCTTCATTATTACTGCCGGAAGTGTCAACATAAATATTCGGATAGTCACTTAGCATTTTGCATGCATATTCCCAGTCACCGCCGCCACCGGTGTGAGCATACTGGAACATTGCTTCAGGGTACCTGGTTGCGGCTTCGGCAAAATCTTCAGGTACGGATGCATTAGGCTGAGTATTGCCATATTTTGTACGTTTTCCGCCCACACCGATTCCACAGTGAGCATGCATCAGAATTATCATTTTAAGATCAATGAATTTTTCAATAATGGGATAAAATAAGGGATCGTTGATCTTAACCTGGTTATAAACCTTTAATCCTATCATTCCCTGATCAGTACATCTTTTTATTTCTTCAAGGGATTCTTTCCGGTAAACAGGATTCACAAAACAGCTCCCAAGGTACTTGTCGGGATATTGTTTAATAGCCTGAAGGACAGATTCATTGCACTTTCTGAATTCTTCCGGTGTGGCTTCCGGTCCGGAGACTGCGGAAATAGGTCTGGAAATCACGAGCTTTTCTATTCCAAGTCTGTCAGCAAAATCCAATTGTAACTCAATGGAAACTCCGAGACCGACATGTTCATGGGCATTTATCTTCCTGTATTTCATCACTTCTTTCATGATATTATAAGATGAAGCTGATGCGCTGCCAGGGCAGGCCGCTTCTGCCAGGTTGCTTCCCAGAATGATGCCTGCCGCAGAAAACGCAGTATCATAAAAGAACTTTCTCCGGTTAATTGATTTTGACATTATTTACCTTTTAAGTTATCTGGTTGATATTCCAATGATCTGTTTGAACTCCAAAAGTCATAAAATAATTCAAATTGAACAAAAATAAGGGTCATTCCTGCCACTTACCGGTTCAGGTATTGTAGCCAGAGAACCCTTCTTTATTTAAAATTCTCCTCAGGGGCTAAGGTGAAATTATTTTGCAGAACACTGCGTGATCTCCGGGAAAATTTTTAATTTACCGCAGATTACGCAGATTGTCGCAGATTTAAGAACCAGAGAAAATGATAATTACCCGCCGGATGATTTCAGTTGCAATTTCTATTCTCCTGACATTTTGTTCATCAGGACAAATCCCGATACGAATCCGCGGCTGGAACATCCTTTCTGACTACAGGGAGGATGATATTGTTACAATTAATGCAGCAAAATCGTATAATATAAATCACCTTCAGCTCTCACACGACCTGGTGATGGACCTTCAGGAGATCAGGGATCCTGAAAGACAAAAGCTGGTCAACGAACTTGCCGGACTGGCTCATAAATCAGGTATCAAAGAGGTAGTTGCCTGGGATCATGCACTTTACAATCTAAAGTACTACCCAGACAGATTCAAAACAGGACCGGATGGAACAATCGATCTCGATAATCCTGATTTCTGGGAATGGTTTAAGAACGACTACCGGTCGATGCTGGCTCTCATTCCAGATATTGATGGTCTTGTACTCACTTTTATTGAAACCGGTGCAAGAGCTGAAAATCAGCATTCAGTTAAATTGAAAACCGGTGCAGAGAAACTTGCTGCCGTCGTCGATGCTGTGGCAGATGTGGTTTGTGAGGAAATGAGCAAAAAGCTGTATATCAGAACTTTTGCCTATACTGATGCTGAATATCGGAATACCATAGGCTGCATACAGCATATAAAGAACCGCGATATAATCCTGATGATGAAAGAGACTCCTCACGATTTTTTCCTTACACACCCCAACGACAAATATGCTGGAACTATCAACAGACCAACAATAATGGAATTTGATTGCGGAAACGAATTCAACGGACAGGGAATTATCGCCAATACCTGGCCCGAATATATTATCCGGCGCTGGAGCGACCTTATCAAAAGGCCCAATGTGATCGGCTATGTAGCCCGCACCGACCGTTATCGTGATACCCGCATCGTCGGCACCCCAAATGAAATACTTCTATATACACTCAAGAGATATACTGAAGATCAGTCCGTTACAGAAGATCAGGTTTACAACGAATTCATTTCAGGTAAATACGGGAAAAAAGCTGTTCGATTGCTTAAACCCGCATTCAAATTGTCATATGACATTGTAAGTTCTTCATTATATACTCTGGGTACCAATCTTGCAAATCACTCCAAAATGGATTTCGATCCCTACAAATCGAGCTATGGGCGGCATGTGTCGGGTAAATGGATCGATCCGCCCATTGTTAAGATTAATCATGAGGTCAACAGGGAGTTTCATTACTGGACTGATGTCATCGAACATATTTCTCCAGCCCGGTTCAAATCGCCTTCGGAAGCTCTGAGGATTGAAGCTCCTCATGTTCTTGATAACGGATGGGTAACTGCTGAAGAGAAAATGAATGAAGAATACCTGAAATATATAATTGCAGAGAAGAAATTTGGAGTTAAGAAAGCTGAGAAAGCGTTGAATTATGTTACCAGAGCGAAAAAATCAATTGATGTAGATCAATATAACCAGGTGTATAACCTGTTTCAAAGAACCCTGATAACATCCAGGATTTATGAAGCTGTAGCAACTGCTTACTTCGGATACAGGATCTATTCCAGGGGAGAGGAGTTCCGCACCGAATGGCTTGTTAAAACAATTCAGGAAGCGCTTGACAAAATGCTGATAGTTGCATCCGAAATTGAAAACTTTACGGAAAATGTACCCCGTGGTCAGTGGAACTGGCGCGGGGATGCAGCTACAGCCAGGGAATATCATGAAAAAATAACCAAAACCGGCTGGAAAGAATATGGAAATGTAGTTTTTAATTTAAAAAAATCCGAACTGCAGGCTTCCATTAATGATCGCCCCTGGCAATACGTAGCAACCAGAATGCCGGATGAATGGTATGGTTCGGAAGAGTCGGTGAGAGTTGCTGAAAATGTACTTCTTTACCAGCGCGATATTGGGGGCTGGCCTAAAAACACTCCCTTCCACAGGTCGCTGAGCGAATCCGAAAAAGCAAAAATTAACGATGAAAAAGGTCTTAATGATGCAATTTTCGACAATAGCGCCACTACAACCGAGATGAAGTTCCTGGCAAGGATGTTCAATAATACAGATAATACGATCTATAAAGATTCATTCAACAGGGGACTGAAGTTTATTCTCGATGCCCAGTATGAAAATGGGGGTTGGCCGATGTTCTGGCCGC
>CAZKMH010000022.1:14777-18466 GCA_964553395.1 uncultured Rikenellaceae bacterium
AGAAAAGGTTATTATACCCATATCACTTTCAACGACAATGCAATCGTTAATATTTTATTGATCCTCAGGGATATAAAAGATAAACAGCCTTTGTTTGCCAAAATTACCAGTCAGGATAACTTATTAAGGGTAGAGAAGGCATATATTAAAGGTATAGAGATCATCCTGAAAACACAGATCGTCGTCAAAGGAAAGCCGACTGTATGGTGTGCCCAGCATGACGAGAACACTCTGCTGGCTGCTCCGGCCAGATCTTATGAACTTCCTTCATTCAGCGGAGCCGAGTCGGTTGGTATCATAAAGTTATTAATGGAGATCCCCGATCCGTCACCGGCAATAATCAATTCGGTAAAGAGTGCTGTTGAATGGCTTGACAGCCACAGAATTAAAAATACCCGATGGGATATATTCACAAATCAGGACGGAAAGCGGGACCGGAGAATTGTTTCTGATCCAAAAGCTGGTGATATGTGGGCACGGTTCTATGACATTGAAACTGAGCTTCCGTTTGTCTGTGACCGTGACGGAATAAAAAAGAAAACTCTCGGTGAGATCGGTTATGAACGTCGCAACGGTTACAGCTGGTATACCAATGCGCCACTGGAGGTAATTGAGATGTATCAGGGATGGAAATCCAGATGGATGAAGTGAATTTAAAATTTTTAACCATTTAGCTTTAATTACCCAATGAAGACCAACAGACGTAATTTTATAGGCACAGCAGTTGCCGGAGCTCTTGCCGCTTCCCTTCAGGGATGCTCAGCTGCCACGGAAAATGTAAACGATAAATATTCAAAACTCGATGAGATCCTGAAAAAACCTGTTTTGAAAAGAGAGTTGTTTCCTGATCCTGTTATCATCGACACTCTTGAGTTGTTAAGGCTTAAAAACACCTTTCTGTGCAGGGTAAGGTCGAAAGATGGTGCAGAAGGGATCTCGGTAGCTAACAACGACCAGATGAAATCGCTCTATCCGGTATTCGTCAACCGGCTCCAGCCGTTCTTCCCGGGTAAGGATGCACGAAACCTGGAAAAGATTCTGGATGATGTTTATGTTTACCAGAGTAACTATAAGATGCAAAGTCTTGCTCTCTGGGTACCGCTTGCAACAATCGAATTTGCCATTCTTGATATGCTTGGGAGAATTTCCGGAAAGAGCTTTGGCGAGCTGATTGGTGAAATACATAATAAAAGAATTGCAGTTTACCAGGCAAACGGCGAAAGGGAAATAACCGCCGAAGTGACTGTAGAACACCTTATTAAAGAGGTTGCAGAAACAGGTGCCAAAGCACTTAAACTTAAGGTGGGCGGAAGGATGAGCAATAATTTTGAATCTCCTGCAGGACGCACAGAGAAAGTTATCCCTCTGGTTCGTAAAGCATTCGGAGATAAAATGGTTATGTATGCCGATTCAAACGGCTCATATACATCAGATGAGGCCATTCGGATTGGAAAGATACTCGAGGAGTACAAATTTGACTTCTATGAGGAACCTGTACCATTCGACTGGTACGAAGAAACAAAAGAGGTATCCGATGCATTAACCATCCCCATAGCCGGGGGTGAACAGGAACCAAGCATTCATATGTTTCGCTGGCTTATTGCCAACGATGCTTTGCATATAGTTCAGCCTGATATGTTTTATTTCGGCGGAATGGTCAGATCGATGAAAGTTGCCCTGATGGCGGCAGCATTCGGGAAACAATGCACTCCGCATATTTCGGGAGGCCTGGGGTATCTGTATATGATGCACTTTGTTTCAGCAATACCAAATGCCGGACCTTATCATGAATTTAAAGGATTCACTAATGCTCTGCCGTTTGAATGCAAAACTTCAAAGCTGACGAGTGATGAAGGTGTAATTACCGTTCCTACAGGACCAGGACTTGGAATTGAAATTGATCCGGGGTATATAGCTAAACATCAAACTATTACATCCACTACCACCCAATAGGGGGGTTGAACTGTGTAAACAGGTCCTCCCGGGTCATTGCAGCGACTTCATCACCTCCTTTATCTTATCCAGGCCCTTCACTGCTGTCACCGGCAACACACCTTCCTTGCCGAATACCAGCTGAGCATCGTACTTTTCTATAGTCACCTTTGATTCATCAATCCTGCCCGTTTTATCTTTCACAGTATTGATATTCAAACCAAGATGCTTTGCCATAAAATCATACATCGGCATTCTCTTTGACACACCGTAATCATGACCCTCATTAGCCAGGTGTACATTTTCAACATTACTCTGCTTTCCATACATACCATAAACTTTCTGCAGAAATGGAAATTCAATCTCCGGAACATGCTGTGTCCAGTCCTGGCCGTCTGAAATGACCATCAGTGGCCGTGGTGATGCCATTGCTGCAATTTCCACGTTATTTGTTAAAAGATCAGAACATGAGTGGATAGGCAAACCGCTTTCACAGGCACAACCGCCCTGATAATATGAAGATACCATTACAACAGGAACGCTTACAGTCACCCGGTCATCAAGGGCTGTCAGAAGGAATGTCTGTGTCCCGCCACCCGATTCACCTGTGACGCCAATTCTTTTTGCATCAACATAAGGCAGCGAAGTGAGAAAATCAATGACTCTCATTGAATTAAGAGTCTGCATAGTGGAAGTAAAGGAAGTCCTGTGATCGGCTTTGGTCACCTGAAGAAGCGACTCCCCGTATCCGAACATTTCATAGCTGAATACAACAGCTCCCATTTTAGCAAGCATGGCGCATCTGTACTGCTGGTCAGGTCTGTAGCGGCCATTCTCGTTAAGGTCGGTGCTGTTAAAATGTCCATGAGGTGAAAGAACTGCCGGGAAGGGTCCCCTGCCCTTTGCAGGACGGTAGAGCGATCCACACAGATAAACACCAGGGATTGTTTCAATACCTACATTTTCAACAGTATACCCATCAAATTTTCGCTTTGTGGTATATACCGGGTTCAGGGGGGTTTTCCGTGGCATCGGGGTAAGGTTCAGCTGCTCGAGGAAGCATTTCCGGAGCTCGGTTTTCCTGGCTTCCCACACTTGAAGACTTGTGTAGCTGGCAAGCAGTTTATCAAGATGCCGCTTGCCTTCTTCGGGTGTTCTCTGGTAATAATTGAACCTGCTGATCTGGTAAGTTTTGTCGCCGGTTTTCTGGAAAACCAAATCCAGCGGTAACAGAATATTCGAAAGAGTCTCCCCGGTATCGACCCTGTAACGCCAGGTGGGATACATAACCTCTGCACCCTTTACCAGGCTTTCACTGTACTGAAGCTTGATATCATATCTCCTTTCAATATCGGTCAGTACATCTTTAAGTGGTTTTCTGTAAACATCAGCCGGTTGCTGAGATTTTACCAAAACATTGAGATTTAATAAACAAAAAATGATTAATAATTTGGTTTTCATAGTTATGCAGAATTAATAATTAATTAAAAGATTTGTAATTACTATTTTTTTTTACCACAAAGTTATTTGTGATCCTTTGTGGTTAAAAAAAGGGTTCAACTATCTGTAAATATGCTTCTCCAACAGAACAACAAAATATTTTATTCAACCCTCAAAGGCTTTTCAGGATAATCATTCATTTTATACGGCAATTTAAAAACTTTTTTGCCATTTTTATTAGAGAACCAAAGATGCGATTCGGAAAATTTATCCGCATCACCATCGGCCCAGATGGCATAAAAATCCCTGTGTGCGTT
>CAZKMH010000023.1:0-18066 GCA_964553395.1 uncultured Rikenellaceae bacterium
TGGCATTTCACACTGATGCTGGTATCACACCCGATGACTCAGTGATCGGAACCCTTGCAATATACTCTACTGGTACCGATAACGGAAAATTCCCCGACAGTACATCAAGGATGGCAAGCAGGGACCTGTCAGATATTATTCAGACCCAGATAGTTGAGGATATCAGGAATATTTATAATCCTGAATGGACCAGGAGGGGATTGTGGGACAGACCTTATTACGAAGCTCGAAAACCCAATGTACCGGGAATGTTGCTGGAACTGTTATCCCATCAGAATCAGGCAGACCAGAAATTCGGACTCGATCCGCGGTTCAGATTCGATGTATCACGGGCAGTCTATAAAGGTGTTCTGAAATATTTATCTTATGTCGAAAGCCGTGATTATGTTGTTCAGCCATTGCCTGTTACAGACTTTGCTATCATGCCTGTGTCGGGAAAAACCGTCCGGCTTTCATGGGAACCGGTAACAGACAAATACGAGCCAACCTCACGGCCCGACAGATATATAATTTACAAACGTACGGCAGACAACGGATTTGATAATGGCACAATAACGGATCAGAACTGGTATGAAACGGAGCTGGAAACCTTCGATACCATATATGGTTTCAAAGTAACCGCACTCAATGAGGGTGGCGAGAGCTTTGATTCCGAGATACTTTCAGTGGGAATCAGATCAGGCAATACAGGTAAAGTACTTGTGGTTAACGGATTCGACCGTATCTCCGGTCCGGCCTGGATTGATAGTGAAAATCTGGCCGGAGTTGCCTGGTGGGACGACCGTGGAGTGGCTGATCATTCTGAGATAATTGCTATCGGGGATCAATATGATTTCTCCCGTAAAAATCCCTGGCTGGATGATGATAACCCCGGATGGGGAGCATCCTGGTCCGATATGGCCGGAAAGGTCATCCCGGGGAACAGCTTCGATTATCCATACATCCACGGCATGGCAATTATGGAAGCAGGTTACTCTTTTTATTCTGCATCAGATGAATATTTCTGTTCAGCTGATCTCAATCCGGCAAATTTTAAAATTGTCGACCTGATCTTTGGTGAGGAAAAATCGACCCGGTTCTTTAAAGATACCTCGAGGATCGATTTCAGGATCTATTCTCCCAGTTTCATGGAGAAAATCCTTGATTTAACACAATCAGGTGCGGGAATTCTTATGTCTGGCGCTTATGTCGGATCGGATCTTGTTAATCCTGTTGACTCGGCAGCCATTAAATTTGTCAAAGAGTATCTTCACTTTTTTCCGCGGACCGGCCATGCTGTAAGAACCGGTAAGGTATATGCTACAGATTATGCAAATCCTTCATTTGCAGGATCATTTGACTTTAACACAGATTATTCTGAATCGATCTATTCGGTAGAAGCTCCGGATGCAATTGAACCGGCTGACAAAACAGCGATATGCGCCTTCAGATACAATGAGAACAATTCATCAGCGGGTGTAATTTACAGGGGTAATTATAAAACAGTGATCCTGGGATTTCCTTTTGAGACAATTAAAAGCGGGGACCAGAGGAATCTTTTAATGAAACAGGTATTGAATTTTTTTGAAAAATAACATAAGTCTTGGAAAACAAAATCACATGTTTTATGCCGTATTCCGAGAAGGAATCGGTTGAAAGTACAATAGCTTCACTGAAAAGTTCAGGGGTGGTTGCATCAATTGTGATCGTAACAGGCGGGGACACTTTTAATGATATTCCTGATAAGGAGGTTTCGTACCTCAGGTCTGACGGATTTTCTTCAACAGCTTCGGTAAAAAAGATGGCAGAACTGGTTACGACTGAATTCATAATGATCTATACAATGTCGTTCTCATTGGATCTTGGCAAGTTTGCTTTAAAAAGAATGATGCA
Source organism: uncultured Rikenellaceae bacterium (assembly GCA_964553395.1). Classification (GTDB taxonomy): domain Bacteria; phylum Bacteroidota; class Bacteroidia; order Bacteroidales; family VadinHA17; genus LD21. Next base: position 1,873 of record CAZKMH010000023.1, read on the forward strand.
GGTAAGTGAATTTACCGGAACGGGAATGGTCTACTCCGATTATTATGAAAACAAAAACGGACAACTCTCACCGCATCCGGTCATTGATTACCAGGAGGGTAGCCTGAGGGACGATTTTAACTTCGGATCAATCTTGCTCTATAAGACATCTGCATTCAGGGAGGCATGTCAAAGAATGGACCAGGCTTTCCGGTTTGCGGGATTATATGATCTCAGGCTTAAAGTCTCACAGGAATACAGTTTTGTTCGTATTCCCGAACTTCTCTATACCGAGGTTGAACCCGATCTGCGTAAATCCGGTGAAAAGCAGTTCGATTATGTAGATCCCAGGAACAGGGCTGTCCAGATCGAAATGGAGCTAGCCTGCACAGATCATCTTAAAAAGGTAAATGCCTGGCTGAAACCTCAATTCAAAGAGATAAAGTTCAGCAATGAAAAGTTCGAAAATGAAGCATCGGTTATCATACCTGTGAAAAACAGGGCTAAAACGATAAGAGATGCAATAAAATCAGTCCTCAGTCAGGAAACTGATTTCAAATTTAACCTGATTATTGTGGATAACTACTCATCGGACGGAACCACTGACATTATCAGATCATTCACAAAAACCGACAGCAGGATCGTTCATCTGATACCGTCCCGCAAAGATCTGGGCATCGGGGGGTGCTGGAATGAGGGGATTTTTCATGATAAGTGCGGTAAATTTGTCATTCAGCTCGACAGCGACGACCTTTATATCGACAACACTGTAATATCGAAAATAGTAAAAGCATTGTATGACCAGCAGTGCGCAATGGTTGTCGGATCATACAAAATGGTGAATTTCAATCTGGAGGAGATACCACCCGGATTGATAGACCATAAAGAGTGGACCCCTGATAACGGTAGAAATAATGCTTTGAGGATAAATGGATTGGGAGCCCCAAGGGCATTTTATACTCCCATAATACGAAGCATAAGAGTCCCGAATGTGAGCTACGGTGAGGATTATGCTCTTGGTTTGGCAATAAGCCGCAACTACCGGATCGGAAGGATATTTGAGCCGTTATACCTGTGCCGGCGCTGGGAGGAGAATTCCGATGCAGCGCTGGATGTAAACAGGGTGAATGCGAACAATCTGTATAAGGATCGGATAAGGACAATTGAATTGCTGGCAAGAAAAAGAGTGAATAAGGAATAAAAAACTGACAGGTGTTTTCTGACCAAATAGATGAACTCTTCAATGCCCAGCTCAACGAATGGGAACTGGCAGGAACGAATTACAGACAACTTGAGAGGGTTGAGATCAGGAAGATTGAATTTGACGGATTCCGGATGCTTGTTCAGTTCAACCCGGAAAGGATCAGATCATCTGCGGCAAAGGTCGATTCAAAATCAATAGGAGCGAGGCCTTGTTTTCTGTGCGCGGTCAACAGACCAGTGCAACAGAGAGGCGTCTCCTTTGAAAATGAATTTACTGTTCTTTTGAATCCGTTCCCGATCTTTAGAAAACATCTTACAATTCCATCAGACAGGCATACCGATCAGCTCATTGGAAAAAATTTCGGAAAGATGCTGACCCTGGCGGAAGCTCTGCCCGCTTTTACAATATTTTATAATGGACCCCAATGCGGAGCTTCAGCTCCCGACCATTTCCATTTCCAGGCGGGAAACAGGGGATTTTTGCCGATCGAAAAAGATTTCACCCGTGATAAGTTCACAACATTGCTTTCCTCTAAACAGGGTCTGGAGATCTGGCAATGGAAAAACTACCTTAGAGGCATTATTACTTTGACGGGTTCAGATAAAGCAAAACTGATTACTGTTTTTAATCATTTTTTTGAAAAATTCACATTTATCCAGCCCGAAAGACCTGAACCGATGTTGAATATCCTGGCATATCATGCCGTAGGAAGCTGGATCATTCATATCATCCCGAGGAAACTGCACCGGCCGTCCCAGTTCTTTGCTGACGGCAGTGCTCAGATTATACTCAGCCCGGCTTCGGTGGACCTGGGTGGTGTTATTATTACTCCCAGGGAGGAAGATTTTCATAAAATTAACCACGATGATATTGCGGATATCTTCAGCCAGGTTTGTCTTGAAGAAGATGAATTGGCTGGTTTTTTCAATGAAATAATATGACAGTCAAAAGGCAGATTCCGGAAATACAGGTGGGGATCTTCTCAGGTGAAGAGCTCACCCTGACACTAAATAAACCCTTCAGAACTGGATCTGATGGCCGGACGATTTATGGCCGGTGGAAAGCTGCCTGCGCCAACAACAGGATCTCATTGAACAATGGTGAGATCACTCTTGAATTCAGGGAACCTGTTCTGCTTTCACCGGTAGACTCACGGGTATCATCCTTTATTCTGCATGACGTTGTGATTGGAGTGAACTTTCATTGGCAGCGTAAGGAGGACCAGGTTTTCAGCGGAAATCTTAAACTTATTATTGAACATGGTAAAGTAACTGCAGTTAATGTTCTGCCGGTCGATGATTACCTTACAAGTGTAATCTCCTCTGAAATGAAAGCTACGGCTTCCGTAGAATTCCTGAAAGCTCATTCTGTAATCTCCCGCAGCTGGCTGCTTGCCCAGATTGAAAAAAGCAGGTCGCCCGGTAAAAGCAAGGGAAAGTACCAGACACACTTCAGAACAGATACCGAAATAGTACATTGGTACGACAGGGAAGATCATAAGAAGTATGATGTCTGTGCTGATGATCACTGCCAGAGATATCAGGGGATGACACGCGCTTCAACGCCTGTCGTTGTTAAAGTAGTTAAAGATACTATTGGTGAAGTACTCTTATATGGTGACGCGATTTGTGATGCCAGGTATTATAAATGTTGCGGCGGACTGACCGAGCTCTTTGAGAATGTCTGGGAACCCGTGAATCATCCTTATCTTCAGAGAGTTATTGATAATCCGGCTGCTCCTGAAGGTTATTCCCTCGGATTTGATGAGCAGAGAAATATTGAAAAATGGATACATGGCAAACCGGATTCATTCTGCAATACATCCGATAAAAAAGTACTCTCGCAGGTGCTGAATGATTATGATCTCGAAACAAAAAATTTTTTCAGATGGAAGGTGAAATACAAACAGGATGAATTGAGCGATCTTGTCAAAACACGTACCGGGATTGATTTTGGTATTGTCACTGCTTTAGTTCCCATGGAAAGAGGTGCTTCGGGCAGGATTATAAGGTTAAAAATTGAAGGGACACTGAAAACGATGATCATTGGCAAGGAGCTGGAAATCAGAAAATCACTTTCTAAATCACATCTTTACAGCTCCTGCTTTATTGTGGAAAAGACCAGCAACGGCAAAGAAACTACCTTTGTCCTGCATGGTGCCGGTTGGGGGCATGGAGTGGGTCTTTGCCAGATCGGCGCGGCAGTAATGGGTTCAAAGGGTTATAAATATAACGAGATACTGGAACATTACTTCAGAGGATCAAAACTCGAAAAAATCTATTAAAGTCAAAAATAATGGGAAAGCAACTCCTTTTATTCCTGTCAGCTTTTGTATTAAGTACTTCATCATATGGACAGAGCTGGATCAGAATAAATCAACTTGGCTATCTGCCTGAATCCGTTAAAGTTGGAGTCTTCATTTCTAATGAACAGATACCCGATAAAGGCTTCACTATTCACGATGCAATTACCGGTAAAGTAGTCTTCAAAGGTAAAGCTGAAATTTACTCCGGTAAGGAGTGGGGCCTGAGATCGGCGGCACGACTTGACTTCTCGGAAATTCAATCGCCGGGCGGTTACTATATCAGGATTGGCAACACTGAATCAGATCCGTTCAGGATTGCCGCCGATGTCTATGAAGGGACCGCAGATTACCTTCTCCGGTATATGCGTCAGCAGCGATGCGGATATAATCCCTACTATGCAGATTCATGCCATACACATGACGGATATATTGTTGACCACCCCGGAAAAACCGGAGTGATCATTGATGTAACCGGAGGCTGGCACGATGCGAGCGATTACCTTCAATATGTCACCACTTCTGCAAATGCTGTATACCAGATGCTGTTCGCCTGGAAGCGGAATCCTGACGTCTTCAAGGATTACTATGATTCATCCGGAGACAGTGGCAGTAACGGAATCCCCGATATTCTTGATGAAGCGAAATGGGGAATTGACTGGCTAATAAAGATGAATCCTGACAGCGGGGAAATGTACAATCAGATCGCTGATGACCGTGACCACCGGGGCTTTAGAATACCTATAGAAGACAAAGTATCCTATGGAAATGGTTTATACCGGCCGGTGTACTTTGTTACAGGAAAATCACAGGGGCTTGCCAGGTATAAAAACAGGACAACAGGGGTTTCTTCAACCGCAGGCAAGTATGCTTCAGCATTTGCGCTGGGCTCTGAGATCTTCAGAAAATTTGATCCGGCTCTGGCTGAAAGCCTGGCAGTCAAGGCAACGGATGCCTGGGAATTCGCGCTCACTGATGTGGGTGTCACACAGACTGCATGTACAGTGTCTCCTTATTTCTACGAAGAGGATAACTATGTGGACGATCTTGAGCTTGCAGGCTGGGAGATGTTCAGTCTGACCGGAGACTCTTCCTATCTTGCACAGGCCGACTACTGGGGTACTCTTGAGCCGGTATCCCCATGGATTGAGAAGGATACTGCCCGCCATTACCAGTTTTACCCGTTTGTCAATCTCGGGCATGCCTGTATCGGACTATCTGAAACCGCCTATTCAGATAAATATATCACGTTCATGAGGAAAGGGCTTCGCCTGATGGAGGAACGAAGGAAAAACGATCCCTTCCGGGTGAAAGTGCCGTTTATATGGTGTTCAAACAATTATGTTACCGCAGCCCTGACACAGATATTATTATACACAGAAGCCTCAGATGATCAGAGTTTTAAAGAATCCGAAGCAGCATTGAGAGACTGGCTTTTTGGCTGTAATCCGTGGGGCACATCAATGATCTGCGGACTTCCGGCCGGTGGCGATTACCCTCTATATCCTCATGCTGCGCTGACGGCTTTACGCGGAAAGATCCCTGAAGGAGGTCTTATTGACGGCCCTGTTTTTTCAAGAATTTATAACGGACTGATAGGAGTCACTTTATTACAACCTGATCTCTATTCGGAATTTCAGAATGGTAAAGTTGTTTATCATGATGATATTGGCGATTACAGCACCAATGAACCAACTATGGACGGAACCGCCGATCTGACAATTTATCTCTCCGCACTTGAAAATGAGGGAGTCAGGCAGTCGGGGAATTTATCTGATGATATTATCGACGAAAATGGGGCAATCATCCGGAAAGATCCGGGTAAAAAAGAGATTTTCCTCCTCTTTTCGGCCGACGAATATGGTGATGGATTTGATCATATACTGAGTGTGCTCTCGAAACATAATGCAGGCGCATCATTTTTCCTCACAGGTAATTTCCTCCGAAATCCCGGATTCTCATCTGTTGTGAGGAGGATCATTTCCGACGGTCATTTTCTCGGACCGCATTCTGACAGGCACCTTCTGTATGCTTCCTGGGAAAAGAGGGACTCACTGCTGGTCACCAGGGATCTGTTCCAGACGGATCTGCTGCAGAATTACAGGGAGTTGAAAAAGGAAAATGCAACCAGGGAAAAGACACTATACTATCTTCCTCCGTACGAATGGTATAATTCTGCAATTGCCTCATGGACAGCAGATTTAGGAGCTGAACTGATTAATTTCACGCCAGGTACAGGTACCAATGCAGATTACACAACTCCGGATATGACCAATTACAGATCGTCGGATGAATTGCTGGCAAGGTTAAAGAGTTTCGAATCAACTGATCCGTTGGGGCTGAACGGCGCATTGATCCTGATCCATCCGGGAACGCATCCTGACCGCACGGACAAGTTTTATCATAAACTTGATGAGATAATCAAATACTTCACTTCAAAAGGATATACATTTACAAGACTTTGAGAGATTATAATGGATAAAAACAACAAAAGATCACCATGGGCATGGGTGCCAACCCTTTACTTCTTCGAGGGGATACCCTACAGCATTGTAATGATAACATCAGGTCTCCTCTACAAGACCATGGGTATCTCCATAGCTTCATTTGCATTCTGGACAAGTCTGCTCTACCTGCCCTGGACCATCAAACCGTTATGGAGTCCATATATAGATGTAGTCTCTACGAAGCGTAATTGGATAGTCTGGACACAATTATTTCTTGCCGTGGCATTTATTGCCATCGGGATAGCAATGCCTCTTTCATTTTTCTACCCGGTAACACTGATAATATTTGCTTTGATTGCGATTGCATCTGCCAGTCACGATATTGCTGCAGATGGCTTTTATATGTATGCGCTTGACCAGCACAATCAGGCATTCTTTGTAGGTATCAGAAGTACTTTTTACAGGCTTGCAAAGCTTACAGCTCTTGGGCTTCTGCCTGTTGTTGCAGGGCTGGTGCTTGAGAAAACAGGGCTTACCCCGGTCACTTATACAGTTGAATCTGTCGCACCTGAGGAGCACACTCCATTTGATCCTTCTTCAATAAACATAATTTCAACAGGTGGGAAACCGGATATCCTTGTATACCCTGAGCATCTGAAAGTTCCTGTTTATCAGGCAGGTAAATCAGATCTTGACTCTGCATTATTCTATGTTGTATTATCGGCGGCCCCCGAAGAAGGAGAAACTGAGGTTGTTAATATCAACCGCAAATCAGGAAGCAAGGATATAGATCTCTCAAAAAAACAGACAGGAAGATATGAATTTACATCGGAGAACTGGAACGAACCTGTGGCTGTATCTGTAAAAGTGAATCATAACCTTACCGGTAAAACTACTTCGGATTTTCAGATAACTGCCGGGAATGTTGCCTTCAGCTGGGTGGTTTCCCTGAGCACCATGGGAATACTATTGCTGATTCTGGCTTTATACAATAAGTTCATGATGCCTTATCCCGAACATTACGGAGAAAGGGAAAAGATCAGCTGGACTGTTTACACGGATGTATTTATCTCCTTTTTCACCAAACCCGGTGTTGTTCCTGCCATGATGTTCTTCCTGCTTTACCGCTTTGGCGAAGCACAACTCTTTAGAATAGCAACACCATTCCTTATCGATGCAAGAATATCGGGAGGTCTGGGAATGACAGCTGCCCAGTATGGAATTGTGTACGGGACCATTGGTGTGATCTGCCTCACCCTCGGTGGTATTCTTGGCGGGATAACCGCAGCAAAATTCGGGCTTAAAAAGCTGATCTGGATCATGGCACTTTCTATGAACCTTCCTATCGGTATTTATCTCTATCTTTCATACTTTCAACCGATGCCCGGTGATTGGATCATCTCTGGTGCAATCGCTTTGGAACAGTTCGGATATGGCTTCGGATTTACCGGTTACATGTTGTATATGCTTCATTATGTGGGTGAAAGTAAATACAAGACAGCGGAATATGCAATTGCCACCTCCCTTATGGCCCTTGGCATGATGTTGCCAGGGATGCTCTCCGGAGCAATGAAGGAACTGCTCGGCTATAATCATTTCTTCATCTATGTGATGATATGCACAATACCCGGACTTATAGCAATTAAATTCCTTAAGATAGATCCTGCCTTCGGAATAAAAAAAAAGGAATAGTATGAACTTTGATGATTTAAAATCCAAACTGAAGGGTGACCTTTTTACTGATGATCTGCACCGGATCCTTTACGCTACAGATGGCTCCGCTTACCGGGAATTACCGCAGGCGGTGGTAAGGCCCAAAGATAAAGAGGATGTCAGAAACGTAATTGAATTTGCCCGGTCAGTAAAAAGCTCGGTAATACCAAGGGGAGGAGGCACCTCGCTCGCAGGGCAGGTTGTCGGACCCGGGATCGTTCTGGATGTATCAAAATACATGACCAGGATACTTGAGTTCAATCCTGAAGAAAGATGGGTCGTTGTTGAGCCGGGAGTGATCCTTGCCGAACTCAACAGGTTCCTTGAACCACACGGATTGCAATTCGGTCCTGAAACATCCACCGCCAACCGTTGTTGTATGGCAGGTATGCTTGGAAATAATTCATGTGGAGCGCATTCATTGATCTATGGCAGTGTGAGGGATCATATTCTCGAATCGGAAGTTATCCTTTCCGATGGCTCTTATACAACCTTCAGGGAACAGACTACTGAGGAATTTAATTTAAAATGCTCAGGTAATCCGGATTCCCTGGAAACTAAAATCTACACAAAAATCCGTGAAATATTGTCCGACCAGTTTAACCGGACTGAGATCAAAAAACATTTCCCGCATCCCGGCCTGAAAAGGAGGAACAATGGGTATGCCATTGATTCTCTTATGGATACGGATCCATTTATCGGAAACGGAACGAAAATTAACCTGTGTTGGTTGCTGGCAGGTTCCGAAGGCACACTGGCCTTCACAACAAAAATGAAGCTTCACCTCGACCCGGTCCCGTCACAAAAAACAGGACTTATCTGTGCTCACTTCGCGAGTCTTCAGGATGCTGTCAGGGCTAATAATCTTATCCTGAAGCACAATCCTGCTGCGATTGAAATGATCGACGATTTTATCCTCGAATGTACAAAGGATAATATCGAACAACGAAAAAACCGCTTTTTTATAAAGGGTAATCCGAAGATCATTCTTATTATTGAAATATGGCGTGAAAGTGAAGATGAGATTCTGAAAACAGCTGCGGATATTGAGAAAGATCTCGCTAAATCAGGCTATGGTTATCATTTTCCGCTTTTTACAGACAGGCTGGAAATACAGAGAGTCTGGGATCTCCGTAAAGCAGGACTGGGAGTATTGCTCATTATCCCGGGAGAGAAAAGAAGCGTCCAGGTTATAGAGGACACTGCTGTTATACCTGAATTATTCCCTGATTATATTACTGAATTCCAGGATGTTTTGAAAAAAAATAACCTTAACTGCGCGTACTATGCCCATATTGCAACAGGCGAACTTCACCTCAGTCCGCTGCTGAACCTTAAGGATAAAACGGATGTGGATCTTTACCGCAATCTCGGAAGGGACATCGCTCTCCTGGTTAAAAAGTACAGAGGTTCGCTTAGCGGTGAACACGGCGACGGACGACTGCGGGGCGAGTTCATTCCCCTTATGCTCGGGGAGCATAATTACAATCTTTTACGGGAAATCAAAAAAACATGGGACCCGGATAAAATCTTCAACCCGGGAAAGATCACAGATACTCCCCCGATGCATGAAAGTCTGAGATACCGGACAGGAGAGTACATTCAGCCGCTTGAAACTACATTTAGTTTTCCGGATAAGGGAACATTGCTGGATGCTGTTGAAAAGTGCAGCGGTTCAGGCGATTGCCGCAAGAGCTCACTGATCGGCGGAACAATGTGCCCTACATTTATGGCTACGGGAGATGAGGATAAATCAACCCGTGGACGGGCAAATATCCTGCGTGAATACCTTACCCGGTCAAGGAAGAAATATCCCTTTGACCATGAGGAAATTTATCGGGTATTGGACCTCTGTGTTTCATGCAAAGCCTGTAAATCGGAATGTCCGTCAAATGTCGATATGACAAAATTCAAAGCGGAATTCCTGCAGCATTATTACGAAATTCACGGTGTTCCGTTCAGAACACTTCTGATAGGATGGCTGCCACGAATTAATAAGTTGGGGAAACTGTTCCGCCCTGCAACAAATTTTATTACTGCAAGAGCCTTTTTTAAAAAAATGATCGGTTTCGAAGCATCACGGAATATTCCTTCAATTTCGGAAATAACACTGAGGAAATGGGCTGGAGAAAGCCGGAACCATGCCATTAACATTAAAAGCAGGAATGGAAAGGTCTACCTGTTTGCTGATGAATTTACCGATTATAATGAAAGTCTTATCGGTATTAAGACGGTTCTCCTGCTTGAAAAGCTTGGATATCAGGTCGTTATTCCAAAACACAGCGAGAGTGCAAGGACATTCCTGTCAAAAGGATTGCTGAAGAATGCAAAAAAAGTTGCGGAAAGGAATATACTGCTTCTGAAAGATTTAGTTACTGAAGAGGCACCCCTGATCGGAATAGAACCTTCTGCAATCCTGACATTCAGGGACGAATATCCTGAAATAGTTGACAACAGCCTGAACGAATCTGCAAAGAAGCTTGGGAAGAATGCTCTGCTGCTGGAGGAGTTTATTTGCAGAGAGGCTGACAAAGGGAGAATAACCTCCGATTTGTTTACCCGGGAATCAAAGATGATTAAGCTTCATGGTCATTGCCAGCAGAAGGCGATCGCTTCAACTTCATTTACAATCAGAATGCTTTCCATACCAGTAAATTATACTGTAGGGGAGATCCCGAGCGGATGTTGCGGCATGGCAGGATCATTCGGGTACGAAAAGGAGCACTTCGGGCTAAGTATGAAGATAGGGGAGATGGTGTTGTTCCCGGCTGTCAGATCTGCATCCGCTGATGCTATAATTGCAGCCCCGGGAACATCATGCAGGAACCAGATTTTCGACGGAACCGGGAGAAGGGCTCTTCATCCGGTTGAAATAATGTATGAGGCGATTTTGAGAACTTAAATTTCAGATTGAAAATACAATGAAAACAACAGGATTAACAACTGTTGAGAAGGTATTCCTTAGAAATTCAGGCAGGGCAGAATGTTCGACAGGCATCCCGTATTTAGTTGTCAGGAATTTTCCCGACCTGGGATTGCTGACCTCCCTGAGATTCCTGGAATGGGTTGTTGAAAATCCGGAAGGTGTTATCAGTCTACCTACTGGTAAGACTCCCGAGTACTTCATAAAATGGACAAACCGGTTTCTGAATGGCTGGACAAAGACGGAGAACAGAAGGATAATGGAAGAAAATGGCTTTGTTGTCAATAAAAAACCATCTCTGAAACGACTGCACTTTGTCCAGATGGACGAATTCTATCCTATCAATCCAAAGCAGCATAACAGTTACCATGATTATGTGCTCAATTATTATATTAAAGGATTTAACCTGGACCCTGCCCGGGCACTGTTGATGAATGCGGAAAAAATTGAGCTGCATTGTGATCTGCCATATACCGTGGTTTTCCCCGACAGCCGTATCGATCTTTCACTCCGTAACAGGGAAGCATTGAATTCACAGGAAAGGATCAGGCAGATGTCGATCTTCAAAATAGATAACTGGTGCACAAACTACGAGAACCGGATCAGGGAACTGGGAGGCATAGGTTTCTTTCTTGGAGGGATCGGACCCGACGGGAGTATAGCATTCAATACCAGGGGAAGCGATCACAACTCGACTACACGTCTGACAGCAACCAACTTCGAAACCCAGGCAGCTGCAGCAAGTGATCTGGGCGGCATCGAAATATCAAGAACCAGGCTTGTGCTGACGATCGGTCTGGGAACATTGACCTGGAATCCGAAGTGTGTCCCCATTATCTTTGCGGCCGGAGAAGCAAAAGCAAGAGTGGTCAGGGATGCCCTTGAGAATGAGCCTGATAATCTGTATCCTGCAACAGTTTTTGGGAAACTTGAAAATTCACGTTTTTATCTGACAGAGGGAGCTGCTGTCCAGCTAAATAACAGCATTGAGAAATATTATCTGGAGGGAGACTGGAGTTTTGAGAAAACAGAGAAAGCAATCTTCGATCTTTGCCAGAAAATTGACAAATATGCCCATAAGCTTGTGATAAGTGATCTGAAAAATGACAGATATTGCTCTCTTATCCCTGATCTGAGTATGACCAGAGTCAATGAAGTGATCGAATCTACCAAAAAGAAGATAGAGGCAGGGGTTAGAAAAGAGAACGACCAGGTGTTCCTTCATACCGGACCCCATCATGATGATATCATGCTTGGAATATTCCCGTGCATTATTCCCCAACTGCGGATAAAGTCAAACAGGTTTCATTTTGGAATAATGACATCAGGATTTACAGCCGTTACTAACAGTATACTGCAGAACCTTCTGGAACAGACGCTTAACCATATACACAGAGGAAATATCCAGATGCTTAAATATCCTGATTTCTTTGAAAAAGGCTACCAATATAAGTATGATAAGGATGTCAGTCATTACCTGGACAAGATTGCGGCAAAGGACAAAAACGGAAAGACGAGGGGCATTTGTCACCGTATAACCAGGGTGATGGTGGAGATTTATGATCTGAAATCTGAAGAAGAGCTGATACGCCAGCTGGAGAAAAATGTGGAATTGCTCAGATCGAGTTATAGTGGTGAGAAGAATCCGCCTGATATTCAGAAGCTTAAAGGAATGCTCCGGGAATTCGAGGAAGAACTGGTCTGGGCTCATTATGGCGTAAAAGTTACGAATATTGAACACCTGAGACTCGGCTTCTATACCGGAGATATTTTTACTCCGCAGCCACAGAAAAGGAGAGATGTCATACCAATTTTAAGAATGCTAAAACGGGTGCAACCTACAATAATCAGTATTACATTCGATCCTGAAGGTTCGGGTCCCGATACCCATTATAAGGTACTTCAGACACTGGCTGAAGCATTGAGGCAATGGAGCAGGGAAAAAGATCTCTCCTCACTCAGGGTTATCGGATACAGGAATGTGTGGTACAAATTTCATCCGGCTGAGGCCAATGTGTTCACTCCTGTATCACTGAATTCAATGGCAGTTCTGGACTGGTCATTCAAGAACTGTTATATCAGCCAGGTTGATGCTTCATTTCCCAGCCCTGAACTGGACGGGCTCTTCAGCGATCTCTCGCAACAGATCTGGGTTGACCAGTTCAAGCGTGTGCAGCTCGTGCTTGGCAAGGATTTCTTCTATGAAAATGAGAGTCCCAAGATCAGGGCAACTCATGGGATGATATATTATAAAGAAATGAATCTGAATGAGTTCCTGACCCGTGCTCTTGCGCTTGAAAAGAGCATCGAAGGAGAAAGAACTCAATAAAGAAAATACTTTTCTGCCCTTTCCCTGAAAGCCGGTATCTCCCTCATCCACAGGTCAAGTATTGAACTTACGTGCCATGTTTTCTGGAATTCGGTTCTGACCTCATCTGTTCCGCAAACCTTGTCGAACATATCGAGCCGCGATTTCTCACATAATGCAAAAAAATCCTTATCCGGCCACAGTTTGTGGGCTTCCTGCAAAATGTAAAATTGAATCATAGTAAGTGGAGCCTTATTCTGGTCGGTTAAATGTATCTGAACTCCATGTACCATCTTTCCCTGTGATACGCTATAGTAAGGTTTATAATGGACAGGTCTGAAAATAACTCCGGGCAGGTTCAGGGTATTGAGATTTGCTGCCAGTGAATCTCCATTAATCCATTCTGCCGCAAACAGCTGGAATGGTAAAGTATATCCGACACCTATGCTCGCAACATAAAGCTCTCCAATAATGCCAGTGGCAGGATAAAACAGAGCTGACCGGGCATGTGGTATATGTGGCGATGATGGCACCCATGGCAATCCAGTCTCTTCAAAGCTCATGTTCCTGTTCCAGCCGGTCATTTTGATAACCTCAAGTCTGCATTTTATTCCATCTTTAAGAAGTCCCTCCTCATTAAGGAACCGTGCAAGCTCCCCGACGGTCATCCCGTGGATATAGGGTACCGGGAACTGGCTGACAAAAGATGTGAATCCGGGTTGAACAAGGCATCCTTCCATCCTGATCCCTCCCAGTGGATTCGGTCTGTCAAGTACAACAAAAGGGATATTGTTTTCAGCAGCTGCCTCCATGGCAAGTCCCAGTGTACTTATAAAGGTGTATGACCGCGATCCGATATCCTGGACATCATATACCAGGATGTCTATACCTTTCAGCATTTCCTTCGTTGGTTTTCTTGTTTTTCCGTACAGACTGTAGACCGGTAATTTTGTGACCGGATCAACGGATGAGCCGATTATCTCACCTGCCGTGAATTCGCCTCTCACGCCATGTTCAGGCCCATAGAGAGCTGTAAGTTTAACACCCGGAAAGCTGTTAATTATGTCAACAGCTGATTTCAGGTTCCTGTCGACACCTGTGGGATTGGTTATCAGACCGACTTTCTTACCCTTTAAGATTTCGAATTTGCTCTTTACCAGCATTTCGAGTCCGGTTTCGACAGGCTGGCTGTTCAGGTTAATAACAGGGGATACGTAAAATACAACTGTTAGAAAACAATTGATTATCAATGATCTGAAATTCATTTTGTTATAGTTTTATTTCAAGATTTCCTTTAATACACCCGTAGTGCGCCTTAGTGCTATTCTTATTGCGCTATTGTGGTTAGTATTTTTTATCACAAAGTCACACAAAGGTTGCCACAGAGGAACCCAAAGGATATTTTTTTATATAACTGAACACGTGATCAAATAATAACATGCAACAAATCAATTATTTAGAATGTATACTTAATTATTAACCATCCAATTTAGTTTTTTTAACAATTATACTTATTATTTTTAATTCTATTTCATAAATTTGTAAGATGTAATACAACTTTTTGGTGTGTTTTGAGGGTTTATTATACGTTGATCCAGTGGACGATCATCGGAATAAAAGCAATATAAAACCATATATAAACATTTGAATTACATTAACCTGACTTATTTCCATTATTATGAAAAGAAAAAGAGCTTTGTTCTTTTTTGCCCTTCTGTTTGCGCTTTCCTGCGCTGCATTTGGGCAAAGTATTACGGGTGAAGTTATTGATAATTCCAATAACCAGCCTGTTATCGGAGCCAATGTCTCTGTTCCGGGAACTAACATCGGAACGGTGACGGATGTATCCGGTAGATTCTCTCTTACACTCCCTGCGGGTGCGAACCAGATCCAGGTATCTTTTGTGGGATACACCACGAAGCTGGTTAGCGTCCAACCGGGAGGTACATACACAATAATCCTGGAACCTGATGTTGAGATCCTTGGTGAAATTGTTGTTATCGGATACGGTACACAACCGAGAGTCAACCTGACCGGTGCGGTCTCAACGGTCGATGTAAATAAGACGCTTGAATCCAGGCCGATCACGGATGTGGGCCGTGCGCTCCAGGGAAGCACTCCCGGCCTGATCGTTACCACTACATCCGGAGCCATAGGCGATGCCCCGAATATCAAGATCCGTGGTATGGTGGGAACCATCAGTGGTAATACAGGAAGTCCGCTTATCCTGGTTGATAATGTTGAGGTCCCTGACCTTACCTATATTAACCCGGATGATATTGCTTCCATTTCAGTCCTTAAAGATGCTTCTACAACAGCAATCTATGGTGCACGGGCAGCATTTGGTGCTATCCTTATTACTACAAAACAAGGTACTAAGGATGGAAAAGTGAATGTTTCGTACTCAAGCAACTACTCTTGGGCAACTCCGACAGATGTCCCGGTGCATTCCAGGGCAGATCTTAATCTGCAATATTCCTATGATCAGTTGAATGCCCTTAAAATTACACCTCAATGGGAGTATAACCAGATAGGTTTCTATTATAATCCTGATGTCATTGCCAAAGTAAAGGACTGGATTGATACATATGGGGACCAGGAGAATCAGCTTGGCCGTGAGATGGTTCTGGGAAGGGATTTTGAATACAATCCGACTGCTGCCGGCACTTACTTTTACCGTCCATGGGATATTTATGATATCTACTATAAAAAGTGGACACCCCAGCAAAACCAGAATCTGTCGGTCTCAGGAGGAACTCCAAGGACCAGCTACAACCTGTCAGCAAGCCTGATGAACCAGGAAGGAGTGCTAAACCTGTTTGACGATTTCTTCAGAAGGCTTACTACTTCAGGATTTTACAGTACTGATGTAAACAAATGGCTTACAGTGAGAGGCAGATTCATGTATTCTAAAACTGCAGAAGAGAATCCCTTTTTATGGGCAGGTGCCGCATATGATCCGCAGTACTATCTCTACCGCTGGCATCCGACCTATCCTTATGGAACTTATAATGGCGTCGAGTTCAGAGGAGGTGTAAATGACCTTTCGTCGGCCAGACCTGTTGAGGACGATATTTACTTCAGCCGGTATACTCTGGGAACAACCCTTAAGATTGTAAAAGGTCTGACAGCTGATTTTGATTATACATATGGTCAAACTTTTTCCACCCGTCATATTGTTGGTGGGTACGTCAGCGGTATCGACTTCTGGAGCAGAACGGGATCGGATAAGCCGCTTACCGATACATTCGAGGAAGTCACAAAGGTTTATTCCTCAGCTTCTTATGATTATGCACAATACACTACATCCAAGAACAT
>CAZKMH010000024.1:0-17965 GCA_964553395.1 uncultured Rikenellaceae bacterium
CCCTTTTCGTTGTACCGGCAGTCTATACTTTTATCTCAAGTGAAACAAAAAAGAGTACCGATGAAATTCAAGTTACTTCTGCCTAGTCTCCAGCTTTTTCTTATAATCACTTCTGCAAATGCTCAAAAGGTTTATGAGCTCACCGACTGCATCAAAATCGGTCTCGGAAATAACTATTCCCTTCTTATCACAAAAAACGCGGGAGAAATAGCAAAGAACAACTTTACTCCCGGAAATGCCGGATTTTTACCGACAGTCAGCCTGAATGGAAGATACGGAGGTACATATAATGATATAACCCAGAATCTTACTGACGGTACCCGGGATATATCATCTGATATTTTCAACACAACTTCATCTGCAGGTGTGACACTTGGAATGACAATTTTTGAAGGTTTCAGTATACAGACCACATATAAAAAACTGAATGAGCTTAAACAGATCGGCGAACTAAATACTCAGCTTGCAATTGAAGACCTTGTAGCAGATATTGTTTCCGGGTACTTTAATTACATTCAGCAGGTACAACTGGTAAAAAACATGGAATATGCCGTCGCCCTGTCGAAGGAACGCCTGAGAATTGACGAGGACCGTTATCTTCTGGGCTCAAATTCGAAGCTCCAGGTATTACAATCACGTGTTTATTTAAATGCTGACAGTTCGAGGCTCTCAAGACAGGTCGAAGTGGTAAGGGCTACCCAGATAAGACTTAATGAAATGATGGCCGTTGAAGATCTGGGCGATTTGTTTGTTTCAAAAGACACATCAATTGCAATAAATCCGGGACTCCTTTATGGAAAGCTTCTCGAAGAGACTCTGGCAAAAAATACAAGCCTCCGGATTGCTTCAAAAAACAAAACAATTTCGGAATATGATTACAAGCTCGCTTTATCCCGTTCATATCCGTACCTGACATTGTCATCCGGTTATTCCTATGGTTTCAATACTTATTCAACCAGCACTACAAAGAATCAGATAACCAGTGGATTGAATTACGGCCTGACAATGGGTATGAATATTTTCGATGGATTTAACCAGCGCCGGAATATTCGCAACTCTTCAATTGAGGTGGAAAACGAGGAGTTGAGATATCGTGAGGTTGAGCAGGGAGTAAAAGCAGACCTGCTGACAATATACAGTGCTTACAGCAATTATCTCCGGCTTGTAACACTTGAAGAGCAAAACCTTCAGACAGCCACAGAAAACCTTGTTATTGCAATGGAAAGATACAGGCTTGGAAACCTGTCAGGGATTGAACTGCGCGAGGTTCAGAAAAGCCTTCTTGATGCAAGGGAAAGCCTCCTTTCGGTACAATACCAGACAAAGCTTGCTGAAATATCCCTGCTGCTTATCTCCGGCAGAATAATGGATTACTTTCAGTAGTCTGTCACCTGAAAAACATATATTTGTTTTTCATTTGTTCCCATGCAAAATAAAACCGAACTGATCACAAACAAGGATGGCAGCATTTTTCACCTTAATTTGCTGCCTGAAGATATTTCCGATAAAATTATAATCGTCGGGGATCCCGGCCGGGTTGACATGCTGGCTTCATTGCTGCAGGATATCAGGGTGAGAAAGGAAAACCGGGAGTTCAGGACTGTTACAGGTACTTTCGAAAACAGCGAGATAACCATTATTTCCTCAGGCATTGGAACTGACAATATCGACATTGTAATAAATGAGCTGGATGCCCTTGCAAATATTGATCTGGGAACTGGTAAAACCAAAGAAGAGCCTGTTTCACTGACATTTATAAGAATTGGCACTTCAGGCGGGCTCAGGAGTGATGTTCCCGCAGGATCAGTTGTTCTTGCAGAAACCGCTGTCGGATTTGACGGACTTCTTCACTTCTACTCAGGGTATGACTGGATTCTGGACACACTCCTTTCGGACCTGCTTGCCGAATATCTGGAATGGCCCGACACCCTCTCCTACCCATATGCAGTTAATGCCAATAAAGAACTTTCGGAACTATTCAGATCAGATAGTTTCATCAGGGGTATAACTATTTCAACACCCGGATTTTATGGCCCCCAGGGAAGACGATTACGTATTGACACGTTCGACAGTGAGATAAACAGGAAGCTGTCTGAATTTAACTTCAGGGGAAGGAAAATCTGCAATTACGAGATGGAAAGTTCGGCCATTTATGCATTGTCAGCTCTGCTTGGCCATAAGGCATTGACTATCTGTGCAGTTATAGGCAACAGAGTGACCGGCGAGTTCATTAACGATTATAAACCTATGATCAGGGAGCTGGCATTAAATGTGATGCAGGTCATATGATGAAATATTTGTAATAAACCTTAATATTCCTACTTTTGTTAAGTGTATACCCCAACCTAAACAAAAGAATATGCCAAAAAAAGTTCCTGTAAACGAAACTCATGACAATGAGATTGATCTCCGGGATCTGTTCCGGAGGATGGGAAAAACTTTATCAAATTGGTTCGGGGCTATCGGAAGAGGTTTGCTTATAAGCATCATTTTTCTGATTCGAAACTTCGGTGTATTGGTCATAAGCCTGATCATGGGAGTCATCCTGTCGTATATAGTTAAATGGAGTACGAAACCAGAATACATTTCAGAGACAACTCTCAGGAGTAATACACTGCCCAATGCAGAGATGATATCGCACATTAATAAACTCAAATTACTTCTCAAGGAGGAGAATTATGACGGAGTTGCCTCTTCACTTTCTATCACACCCGAAGAAGCAGGCAGAATAAATGACATTGAGGCCTTCTGGGTTATTGACAGGAACAATGACAGCATTCCCGATTTCACTGATTACACGAAAAGTCATAATGTTTATGATTCAATTAATGTACGGATGAAGGACAGGTTTGTTGTCAGGGTTGACTTAGGGGATCCTCAGGATTTTCGGCAAATGACGGATAAATTATTCTCCTATGTGAACAGCAATCCCCAGTTCAGGCAGGAAAATACTTTCAGACTCAGCAGGATTGATGAATTACTTGTAAGACTCAATTATGATATCGAACAGCTGGACAGCCTGCAAAAGGTAAAATATTTTGAAGAGACAAGATACATGCAACCTGAAAAGGGCGGGCAGATGATCTTTCTGCAGGAGCATTCGACTCAGCTTGTTTACGGAGATATATATGAACTCTACAAGAGGAAACAGGTGCTTGATTCGGAAAAAAACCTGCATCCGGAATTACTCACTGTCATCAGTGATTTTTATCAACCCGTAAGGCGCTATAATGGAGGATATTACTATGGAAAAACTATAATACCTTTATGCATTGGGTTCACAATAATCTCTCTTATTTTCCTGAGAAATCGCAAAAAACTTCGTGAGATTTACAGAAAATATTAAAGAAAAAGGGGCAATCTGAACTGCCCCTTTTTTATTCAAATATATTTCATGAATGTAACTTTCATTCAGTTTTACTATCCGGAATTGTAAGTATACAATAGAAAAGGACAAAGAACATAATTCCCCACTGCCTTACAAGGATTGATTCAAATATCATGCTGATGGTCACAATTATCGTGAAAGGAAGCACCAGGTCAGGATTCCACAAACTTTTTCGCCTGATAAGCGGTGTCAGGAGCATCCACAGTAAAATGATTGTTCCGGGAATACCAAATGTCATCTGGGTTTCAAGATACTGGTTATGCGCATTTAGCTTAACATCAGCTTCAACCATGAATCCCTGCTTTCTGTGTTCTTCGGCAAGGATCTCTGTTGAGTTAAGCCCAACCCCAAACAATGGTCTTTCTTTGATCAGATTCATCGAATTGTACCACGACCGTGTCCGCGGTTCAATATTTTTCCAGTCAACTTTCTCAACTGCTACTTTCTTCTTTACATTTTCGATCCAGAAATTCAATCGCTCATTTGATCTCATAACCCTAAACAGAGCAAAGAATATCAACGGGATCATTAACACAAACACAATACGATGAGTTATATTCCGAAGCTTACTTAATACGAATGTTATTATCAGGATGGCAAGGATTAACATTCCGGCTCTGACAGCCAGAAAATATATAAAGATTATATAAAGGGTAAGGAATAGAACCAACCATATTTTATTGATTTTCAGATATCTGTGTGCAAAAAGACCTAATGCAAATGCCCAGAGTGCCTTTATGGTAATGTATGTGGGACTCTCAAACGGTGAGAGTTGTTCCCAGTTAAATCTCGAAACACCGGGACCGATCAATGGTTCAAATCTCATTTCACCAGCGGTAATAGAAATACTCTCATAAGCTGCCCTGACAAACTGAAAAATACAAATTAGCAGGATACCTGCCAGAAAGGACAAAAGAAGTATTTTGATATGTGACATCGAGAATTTCGAAGCAAAAACCGGAAATGCTAGTATGGGAACAAGCAGAAACATGAGCTTATCTGTTACATTTGCCAGGTTGTTTTCAAAGATCAGCCAGACTGCATGAATTATAAAATAAAGTGTTATCGGAAAAATGATCAACAATTTATTGAGAAAATAATCTCTTATGTTTCTAAAGTCGGTAAGCCATGAAATCAGTCCGAAAAATAACATTACTCCAAGCGGATAGAGTGACCAGCTTCGCGGGAAAGGCATGGAGAAAAGTGTAAGACAAAGTGCAAAGAATCCAGGCTTAATCCACCTGATATCTGCAGAAAAATTACCGGAGATGATGCTCACCTTTCTACTCATAAAGAAATTCCTCTGAAACAGCAGGTTTGAATTTTAATGTTCGCGATGACGGAGGATCAGTCCTGGTATAAATGAAAGTGCTATTACCAGGACAAGAATTATTAATGTAAGAGGTACAATACCTAAAGGCTGTAAAAGAATTGCTATTGCAAGGAGAATCAGGTTAACTGCAGCAATAACAATTGTAGCATTCAGGTGTGATAAGCCAAGAGTGAGAAGTGCATGGTGAATATGATTTCTGTCCGCTTTAAATGGTGGCTTTCCGTTTCTCAGACGTAATATGAACACCCGCAGGGTATCGAATAAAGGAAGTATCAGCAATCCGAAGGCAACCGCAGGTGCTGCATGAAACCTGTATTCCGGAGTTGCTCTCATATCAAATTCCAGGAATTTCACGGTCATAACAGCGACAATAAGTCCGATGACAAGAGATCCGGTATCGCCCAGGAAAATTTTGTTCTTTTTGCCAAATACGTTGAACCTGAAAAATGCAATTAAGGTACCGGTGAGGGAAGCAGCCATAACACCGTAATTAATGTGCCCGTTAAGTATAAACCATAATCAGAAAAAACCTGATACAAGAATACCAATAGCTGAAGCCAGTCCGTCAATACCGTCAATCAGGTTAAATCCGTTTATAAGGACCAGGAATACCAGTACAGTGAACACAATGCTTATCCATGGAGCGATAGTTTCAATTCCAAAGGCATTATGAAAGTTTGTTATCCGAATCCCGCCGATCCATACGACTAATACTGATGCAGCTACCTGACCTGCCAGTTTTTTCTTCGGATCTATCATCATTATATCATCTTTGATGCCGATGTAGAATAGTATCAGGAGGCCACCAAGTACATATAATAATTCATTAGCCATAAAACGTGGTGAAAAGACAATTACCGATAATGTAAAACCTGCAATAACAGCCAAGCCGCCAAGTACAGGGATTTCACTTGTATGTGAAGTCCGTTCGTTAGGGTAAGAATACAGATTTTTAAATTTCGAAATTTTAACGATCACCGGAATGGATACCCAGGTTATAATCAGAGCACTCAGGAATCCTGCTGCCAGTCTTATCGAATCCGGAAGGTTAAATACACCCTCATTTAATGCGTCAGTCACCTGTCACGAAGTTATAAATTGCAGATTTGAAGTTAAATTTAATAATTATACGAATCAATAGATTTATGGTTGCATAAAAAAAATTCAGATATTATTTTCAGGAGAATCGGAATAATGCCTGATCTTAATCTCTTTAAACAGATCTTCATACTTTCTCAGGATAATTTCCCAGTTGTATCTTTCTATTATTCTGCTGATGCTTAATTCTTTATATTTCCCGGCCTGATCCTCCGTCAGAGACTCAATCTGCTCTATACCTTCGGTCACTTCATCAGCGGATTTGAAATAGAACTGTTTCCCCTCGGTCACTTCCCTGTTAAATTCATTATCGTGTGCAAGAATGATGTTCCTGCTCCCCATCGCCTCCAGCAGTGATGGATTTGTTCCGCCAACTGAATGACCGTGTAAATATGCTTTGCATGAATACCTTAGCGGATTGAGATCATTTCTGTCATAAATTCCACCCAGAAACCTTATTTTTTCTGAATTGATTTTTTTTATCAGGTTCGTTACATATTGATTATCAATTATTTTACCGATAATGATTAGAGGGGCACGGGTCTTTGCATTTTTAAAACCATCTGTTATCATCTGAATATTATTTTCCGGCTCAAGCCTGCATACAACAAGGTAATAGTTATTATGTACCAGATTGTATTTTTCAAGTACAATATCGTTTATTCCGGTGTTTACAACAGATCCATATTCTATTACTCTGATCTTCTTCTCTGCTGATTTGTAGCTTCGGCAAAGATGCCTTCTAATCTCCTCTGAATCAGCAATTAAATAATCAGATAACCTGACGGCCAGGGCTTCCGAAAGTTTCAGATAGATTTTTTTGGGCAGAGTCCACTTCTTTCTTTTATATTCAAGTCCGTCAGGATTTGTTATAATCGGGATCCTCCTTAACAGATTCAGAAAATAAAGGAATGAACCTGCTCCGCTTGCTGCCAGGATAACATCGGAGTTTTTGATACTCCATCTCATTCCATCATAATAATATTTTAGCTGATTATCCGATTTGGCAACTGATGAGAAGAAAAGATTCACACCCCTGTATTTGTTCTGGTTATATGAATCTTTATCACACTGAACAGAAATTTCGTAACCATCCCTTACAAGCAGGGAGGATATTTCCTCTGCGAATGTTTCAAATCCTCCGTATTTTGCGGGAATGCCCCGGGTTCCGATAATTGATATTTTCATTTATAACTTAACTAATGTGCTTTCAATTTTATCAATCATACCGGAATATGAGAATTTTTTAGCTTTAAGCCTGGCATTTGAGGATAAAAGAAAGTATTTTTCTTCATCAGAAAAAATAAGTCGTATTTTTTTTATAAGGGACTCCTGGTCAGCAGAATCTACCTTATAACCATTTATGCCATCCTCGACCAGCTCAGATATACCCCCTACCGTCGGAACAATAACAGGAATTCCATAAGTTATTGCTTCCAGAACTGTCAATCCAAATGATTCAACAAACAGATCCGGAATTGATAAATTTACAACCAGATTTGTCATTTGATAAAATTGATGCAGATCATTTGTACCTGAAAAGAGTTCCAGATTCTCCGGAAGGTTTGTTCTTTTAAAATACTCTTTAATGTCAGAATTCCCGGCATTAAGGGCAAGTATAAACCGGAATTCAGGAAGTTTTGTTGCGATTGTAATAAAAATATCTATGCCTTTATACGCCTTAAGAGAGCCTGCAAGCATTATTCTGTAAGGTTTTTTAAATACCGGAGTATGTTTTTCTGCAATTCTGTTAAAATCGGGATTCAGGGCATTATGGATAAGGAATTTCCTGTTCTTATCAATATTGTAACTGTTATATAAATATTCAGAGACAAATATTGACTTGTGTGAACATTTCCGGAAAACACTTAATGCAATTTTATGACCTATATTCTTTCTCACCGGATTTTCATGGACATGGTAGATTATTTTTTTCCGGAACAAACAGGCTCCGATCGCTGCTCCAAACGGGAGAATTGTATTAATATAGAATATAACATCCTTGTTCCCGGCATATTTCAGAGAAATAAAAAAATAACGGATCTGCAAAATAACGAATCTTAACAAAGTAGCAGCACTGTTTCGGGTAAACTTGTAAGAAATCCTGTGGTAGATCACTCCGCTGATTCCGGAAAGGAATCCACCCTCCGCCGAAGATGTGTAGAGATCTATAATGTAATCCCTTGATTTCAGACCTCTGATAACAGATGCCAGAACATTCGGACTCCCGCTGTAGTCATTTAAGGTGTGGAAAGCAATAATTCGCTTCTGCATGGCAGGGAATCAGGTTATTATTTATTAATCTTCCATTTTTTGAAAACAGAAAGTGCATAATATCCAATTATATAGGAACAGAACCATAGATAATGCTTCAGTTTAATACCTAATAGTTTGTTTTTTATTTTCAGTTCACATATTGATGCAGCTATTATGTCCCTGCTTACCCCTCCCAGAAGCATATTTGCTATTACCTGATCTACGACGATTATTTCGTATCCTCTCAGTTTTGCTTTCAGCAAAAAATCGTAATCCATTGCAACCTTATAATCTGTCAGAAATCCACCAACATCCTCAAATACTTTTCTTGAAACAAAGGTGGCCTGATGTGCTATTCGCATGGTTTGAAATATCCTCTCCGGACGACTTTTATGAAGCTTTACGAACCTGTTGCCATTATCTGTCCAGAGATTAACATGACCTGAATAAATAGTTCCACAGGGTTCTATCTTTTCCACGATGTGCAAAACTCCGTCAGGTTCATACCAGTCATCAGAACCAAGGAATGCAATAAAATCGCCGGTGGAATATGAAATCCCTTTGTTGAACGCATCTGAAATACCTTTATCAGGTTCACTTATCCAGAAGTTAATATATTCCTCGTACCGCTTTATTATTCCTACTGAATTGTCAGTACTGTTGCCATCAATTATAATGTATTCGATATTATCCCATGTCTGACTGACCACACTTTTAATTGTCCTTTCAAGTGTCTTTTCACCATTAAATACAACAGTGACAACACTTACCAGCAGTTTCCCTCCGGTACTTTCCCTTCCGGTTATACCTTTTGTCCTTTGCCCTCCTTGTTCCATATTGTCATCTGTTGTATAATATCCAGTATTTTCATCCACCTGTTATGCCAGGTGTGATTTTTCAGACATTCGTTATAGTTTTTTTCAATAAGAGGAGTATAGCCGTTATAATTCTTCAGGATCTCAACTATTTGCCCGGCAGGATCGGTCATATCAACCGGTAACACCGGATCATATCCAAAGAGCTCTTTCATTTCATCAGGCGTTGTGCCCAAAACCAGACACTTTGATGCAAATGACTGGAGATATCTGTTTGTCATGGTTGTTATTCCGTTGGCTTCTTTATTATGGGTAAGCGATTTCGGAAAGCATACCGAGATCTTGCTCCTTCCCAAACCATCTATAAAATCTGCCCTGCTTTTAAATACTACTTCCCCTTTTGTTTTTTCATATAAATAACTGATCCCTGATTCCAGTAATTTATCAACAACCTGATAATGCCAGAGATCATATTTTCTTCCCATCTGAAGCACATCGATATCCTTCCGGGGATAGTCAAATGCTTTGTAAGTTTCAGCCTTGTACCCTTCGGGGCACCATACAATGTCAGTATCCGGCAACAAAGCCTGAAGGCTGGCAGTTGATTCCTTCGAGGTAATAAAGAGTACCTTAATATTGTAAGCTTTGACGATCTTCTGAATTGTGCCATAAGTTTCAGTCCAGGCATCAAATAAGTATAATAGATTGTCAGTTGAAAAGAACATATGCGGAACGCTTCGGCTTACACATGTTACTCCCATAGAAATACAGAATACAGGTGCCAGCGATTTCGGAGTAAGCCTGTTAATGACTTTAGCAGCAAAAGGCCTTACAAATTTTCTCATGTATTCCGATTCCTGACATATCCTGACATTGGACAGTTCCATTATCGATGTTTCAAAATCATCAACATTTGCCACTGAGACATGCTGATTTTCAATATTTTTTACTCTTATCAGACGAAGATTCATGTTTTGAAGAAGTTAAACAGGAAACCAGGAACCCGATGGTTATCGTCACAACTGCCATTTCGTGCGAAAAAAGCCCCCTTACAACAAAGTTAGTCAAAAACATCGAGGCTGCAGAACTCAGCAGAAACACGCTCATGAACTGTCCCTGAGGATTTGGGGAATTAAAGCTTTTCACACCTTTTCTGAACAGGTTCCAGAAGAAGAGCAGGATAAGAATCAATCCCAGGGCTCCCTCTTTCACAAGGATAAAAAAGAAACCATTGTGAACGATCGGAACCGCACTCCAGTATCTTCCATCCAGCCAAACTTCCGTACCAAGATTTACCATCTGTCCATAACCCCCTCCGAATAATTTTTCAACCAGATTCCCTTCGGTAAATGTGATCCAGCTTCTATAAGCTTCATACCCCCTGTAATAAATATTTATATCTCCGTAGTCACTGAAATTACTGACTTTGATTTCGGTAAAGGAATTCAGGAGTTTGTAGAGCAGGCTGTTTTGAAAAGTAAGTCCGGTTTTTGAGTTTATGATCAATGAGAGAAGCAATATGACTCCGATAAAAAGGAATCCGTAAAATATCAACTTATCCTTCCTCATTGTTTTTATGCTGAAGATAGCCACATAAACAAAGAGCATTACCCAGTATGTCCTGCCTGCAAAAAGGTAGATTGCCGTCAGACTTAAAATAATTGTAAGATAACGTCCCCACGAAGTTTTAAAGATCTTCAGATTAAACTGTTCTGAATAGGCTGCAATCACGAGGCTCAGAATACATACCGGCGATCCGCTTGCCACGACAAACCTTGCTTCAGTATAAGGTGACAGGAATGAGCTGAAACCTGCCTTAATTATAGTGATAACTATAAAAAGAAGAGCAATCAGGTTTCCTATGATTACGATAGAATAAAAATACTTGTCAACAGTAAAAATATATGACAGCTGGAATCCAACGATAATCAGGATCAAAGGAATTGACAGGTAGAAAAATCCCTGAAAAAAATGATACGAATCGGTATTATATGACATTATCAATCCCCATAGAAGAGGCAGGAATAAAAGAACCAGAATTGCCGGAGGATTAAGTGTCAGTTTCATTCTGGCAAAAATAATAAGCGCCAGAAATAGCAAATAAAGGATCCAGATGATTTTATTTGATACAAACAGATAAAGGACCAGGAAAGCAAACAGCAATGCTACAAGGACTATCCTGGCAAATTCAGTTTTCTTCAGAACTGTCCGAATTGGTTTAATCTTCAACACTGAGATCTGGTCATTAAAGGGAGTACTGACCCTGTTTAATACGCAAATACACCGAATTGCTTTTAATCCTGATTGCTGTTAGTTTCTTTTAAAATATTGAAAAATGTTCAACAATTTAAAATTACGGTTAAAATAAGCAACCGGAATGAAAAATACTGCATATAGAATAAGAAAACAAAACATAGATTTCAGGTCATAATTATGTTTCTCAATTATGTTTGTAAAAATGAAAAATGAAAAAAGCGCAAAGAGGATTCCACTGATAACTGTAACATAATCAGCAGATTTAAGGATATTCCTCAGACTTATTCCCTTGATCCGGTGATAATGCCACACCAGGCAGAGTGTCCCGACCGCGGAGGATACGGCATTTGCAATCACAACCCCATAAATGTTAATACTCATTCCCAGAGTAATCCCAAGAATGGTATTTACAATCAGTACGAGCAGTGTCATAAATAATATCCCGTTCAGGAGCCCTTCGCCAAGAGAGTTAAAGTATGCCTGGGCGTTCAGGATATTGAGAAGCATTCCTGCAGCAAGAATATAAGTGCAGTTAATGAAAACAGGTTCAACACTGCCAATCCAGATCTCTGACAGGTAGGGAGTGAATAATATAATTCCGGCAAAAAGCGGGAAAGCGATGAAGATTATAAATGAGAGGCCTCTTTCGTAGATATATTTTATTGTGGTTTTATCAGTCTGTTGAAAATGCGATACAATAGGAACGGAAACCTGATTCATTCCGGCGATTATCTGACGCAATTGATTTATCACCCGGCTTGCCATTTCATAAAAGCCTAATGTACTGATCCCATGGAATCTGCCGACCAGGATCTTGGTAACCGGGTCGGTAAGCAACTGAAATATTGAAATTGCCTGAATTTTATAACCGTATCCCATGAGTGTTTTAAAACTCTCCCTGTCCCATCCCGGTTTTAAAATACTGAAACCGGATCCTGTTCGTTTCAGGAAATAATCTGATATCAGAAAAATAACTGCTGCCTGAAACACCTGGGCTAAAGCGAGTCCTATCAGTCCAAATTCCGGAATCAAAAATATTGCAAGGAGTAAATAACCAAGCGATGCGATTGAGGATGCAAAATTTCTTATATAGTTTTTCTGAAACCCTTCAAGGGCAGATGTTATTACGTTGACGGCAGAGTTAAGAAACAAACCTGTAAGCAGGATCGGCAGAATTAACAACCCTAATCCAACATATTGCTGATCAATCAGTTTTTCAAAAAAGACAGAAGCAGCAGCGTATAGAATGATTGCAAACAGCACAAACAGCGACAATATGGAAGCTATTGATGTATGTAGCAGCCTGTGTATCCTGCCAGGTTCGTTATTTGCATCATATTCCGCCACAAATTTTACAATCGCGGATGTGAAACCGAAATTAGACAGATTTGCGATTGAAGCAGTAGCCGCAACAAGGGACCATACACCAAGCACCTCGACCCCAAGGCGGATGACGAGCATCCTGTAAACGAAAAAATAAACAATTCCGGTGATTATAACCTGAACAACCGAAGAGGTTACATTTAATGCTATTCTGTTCCTGGAATTTTCAGGCATTTAAGTACAAACTAAAATAAACCGGTCATGCTTTCGCCACGTCAGTCACAGGCAGGTTTTATTTTTAACTGACCTTTTGGCAGGTTTGTGACATTTACAACAACAGTTACAAATTATGCCAGAACCACTCAACTGCTTCTTCCAGACCCTTTACCACATTTTGCACCGGTGTATAGCCCAGAAGACTTTTCGCCTTTTCAATCGAGGCCTGGGAATGAGGGATATCCCCTGCCCTTTCCGGGCCATAAACAGGATTTATATTAAGGATTTCACCATCGTATCTGCCGGCTATCTCCCGGATCAGCTCAAAAAGCCTGTTCAGCGTTGTTCTTTCCCCATGTGCAACATTGTAGACCTGGTTAACAGCATCCTTGTTGTTAACAAGAGCTGACAGGTGGTTAGCCTGAATGACATTATCCACATACGTAAAATCACGGGAATAGTTACCGTCACCGTTTATAACCGGTGCCTCATGCTTCATCAGAAGTTTTAAGAATTTAGGGATCACGGCGGCATAAGCCCCGTCCGGATCCTGCCGCCTTCCGAAAACATTGAAATACCTCAATCCTATCACCTCAATCCCGTATGACCGGGCAAAATTTGCAGCGAACAGCTCATCCACATATTTGGTTATGCCATAAGGAGATAAGGGAGAACCAATTCTGTCTTCAACTTTTGGCAAATCAGGATGATCTCCGTAAGTTGATGAACTTGCTGCATACATAAACCGCCTTATCCCCGACTCTTTGGATGCAAACAGCATCCTGACAAAACCGCCGATATTGACATCAGTTGATGTTACAGGATCTTTTATTGAACGGGGGACTGAACCAAGAGCAGCCTGATGGAATACAAATTCCACACCTTTAACAGCATTTATACAATCATTATAATTACGAATATCCCCCTCAATCAACCTGAAATCCGGATTATCAATAAATTCTTTCAGATTTTCACGTTTTCCGGTTGCAAAATTATCAAGGCAGACGACCTTATTACCATATGCCAGCAATGACTCAATAAGGTTCGAACCAATAAAACCGGCACCTCCGGTTACAAGCACATTCCTGTTCCTTAAAACCCGTTCCATACTCAAAATTATAAATTAAAGAGATTAAGATATTGTCGGTCACGAACATTCGAACATCATTAGTATTTCATTCAGGATGAATTCAGCAGTTCTGCCATCACCGTAGAACCCGGGGTAATTGAAATTGCTGCAATTCAGAAAGCGATCAAATTCACTCCGGATCTTTACCGGATCTGCATCTACAAGAACTGCTGTACCATTGCTTACAAGCTCCACCCATTCAGTTTCTGCCCTCAGTACAAGACATGGTTTTCTGAAGAAATGAGATTCTTTCTGCACTCCGCCTGAATCAGTAATAATCATCCTGGAAGTCTTTTCGAGAAGTATCATCTCAAGATATGAAACGGGTGGTATTATCCTGATTTGCTTGCAGCTGATAAGCTCGCCAAAGAGTGAATTCAGCTTATTTTTCAAAATAATTGATGTCCTCGGGTGTAA
The DNA here is from genome assembly GCA_964553395.1 of uncultured Rikenellaceae bacterium. Classification (GTDB taxonomy): domain Bacteria; phylum Bacteroidota; class Bacteroidia; order Bacteroidales; family VadinHA17; genus LD21. Next base: position 14,232 of record CAZKMH010000024.1, read on the forward strand.
CGGCATAACGAAAGTCATCCCATTTGTCTCGGCAATTGATTTCAGTGTTTTGAGGATAACCTCGAGTCGTGAAATATCATCTGTATTGATTTCGCGGTGTATTGTTACAAGGATGAAGTTATCACGTTCAACCGAAAGACTTTCGAGGAATGAAAACTTTTTCTTTTCGGCAAGCTCTGCAAAGAAGAGTGCATTATCAAACATAATATCACCAGTCAGGTAGATCTTGGGATTGTCAATTGAGTACGGGGGAGAATTTTCCGGCCTGAATCCTTCCCGAACAAGGTTTTTAAAGGCAGAATTGGTTGGTGCAAAGAGCAGGGTGGAAGAATGGTCACTCATTATCCTGTTAAGCTCTTCAGGCATGGTTTTGTTGAAAGACCTAAGTCCCGCTTCAATATGAATAACAGGAAAGTGGAGTTTTGCCGATGCTATTGCACCTGCCAGAGTTGAATTTGTATCGCCGTAAAGCAGTACGCAATCGGGTTTTTCATCCAGTACGATCTCTTCAATACCGGCGATCATCATTGAAGTCTGGCGGCCATGCTTCGACGATCCCACACCAAGATTATAGTCAGGTTTGTGTATTTCAAGTTCATCAAAAAACACATCCGACAGCTCCTTGTCATAGTGCTGCCCTGTGTGTAATATCTTTTCGGTTATCCTGTCTGAAAAATGCAGCCGTATAGCTCTGCTTATCGCCGAAGCCTTAATGAACTGTGGACGGGCACCGACGATATTAATTAGCTTTAAATATGGCATTATGACTTATCGATAAGGGAGCCTAAAGATAAAAAAATATTTTAATTCTATTTTGCGTAATTAACCGCCCGTGTTTCACGGATCACCGTAATTTTAATCTGTCCGGGGTAGGTCATTTCGTTTTGTATCTTTCTGGCTATATCGAATGAAAGCCCTTCAGCTTCCTTATCTGTCACTTTTTCAGCTCCGACGATAACACGAAGCTCCCTGCCGGCCTGGATAGCGTAAGTCTTCATTACGCCGGGATACTGCAGCGCCAGCGATTCAAGCTCTTTCAGGCGTTTGATGTAGGATTCCACCACTTCACGGCGGGCACCCGGGCGGGCACCGGAAATAGCATCACAAACCTGAACTATGGGAGCGATAAGAGTGGTCATCTCGGTTTCGTCGTGGTGAGCACCAATGGCATTGCATATCTCAGGTTTTTCCTTGAACTTCTCAGCTACTTTCATTCCCAGAATTGCATGCGGCAGTTCAGGCTCATCATCCGGCACTTTGCCAATATCGTGAAGAAGTCCTGCTCTTTTAGCGAGCTTGGGATTCAGTCCGAGTTCGGCTGCCATTATTGAAGCAAGGTTAGCCACTTCGCGGGAGTGCATCAGCAGGTTCTGTCCATATGATGATCTGTATTTCATTTTACCAATCATCCTGATAAGTTCAGGGTGCAAACCGTGTATTCCCAGATCTATTGTAGTCCTTTTACCTATTTCAAGTATCTCTTCTTCAACCTGTTTCCTTGTCTTATCGACTATCTCCTCAATCCTTGCAGGATGGATTCTGCCATCAGTAACAAGCTGGTGAAGGGCAAGTCTGGCAATCTCTCTCCTTACCGGGTCGAATGCGGAAAGTACGATAGCTTCGGGAGTATCATCGACTATTATCTCCACTCCCGTGGCGGCTTCAAGGGCGCGTATATTACGGCCTTCACGGCCAATAATGCGTCCTTTCATTTCGTCAGATTCAATGTGAAAGACAGTCACTGCATTCTCGATTGCACTTTCAGCTGCTACTCTCTGTATGGTCTGGACAACAATTCTTTTTGCCTCCTTATTTGCAGTCATCTTTGCTTCATCAAGTATTTCATTGATGTATGACATTGCACCCGTTTTTGCTTCTTCCTTAAGGGACTCGATCAGATGATTTTTTGCCTCCTCGGCTGAAAATCCGGAAATTGATTCAAGCTGTTCCACCTGCTGACGATGCAGTTTCAGAAGTTCCTCATTTTTCTTCTCGACAAGCTCAAGCTGGGAACCAAGGTTTTCACGGATAAGGTCAGCTTCATTCTTTTTACGCTGGATTTCCTCCAGCTTTTGTGAAAGAGTCAGTTCTTTCTGTTTAATCCTGTTTTCCGCCTGGGATATTCTGTTGTTCTTCTCGTTAATTACTTTTTCATGTTCGCTTTTAAGTTGCAGGAATCTTTCTTTTGCCTGCAGTATCTTTTCTTTTCTTATCACCTCAGCTTCTGTTTCAGCTTCACTGATAATCCTGCGGCTTTTACTTCTGAGTGCCGCCTGCCAGGCAAAGTATGAAGCACCGAAACCGGCTATTAGTATAGCTGCGTAAAGGACAATTGTCAGCCAGCCGGGTATTTGGGATATTAGTTGTATCATAATAATCAGATTAATGTATTAATGTATTGTTATTTGAATTTTGTAATATTTTGATTTAATAATATTAAATTTTCCTAATATTTTGATTTTATAATATTCTTATTTTATAATATTCTTATTTTTTGATATTAATGTTCCGGTCTAAAATAAAAAACCCGCAAAGTTCCTTCAACTTTTATAAAACCCCATATCTAAATGGCTGGAGCTCCTAATCCGGGTCGAACTTCCACTGTCCCGCCGCAAAGCGGGATCCCGACGAATCGGGCTGAGGCCTGTTCTTGTCAGACTAAGGCTGGCTCCAAAGTTTTAACTGTTGAGTTTCAAAAATGAATGAAGAAACAGTGCGGGCAAATTTATCGCTATTTTAAAGAACGCTGTTACTCTTTTATCTCCAGAACCGAATCGATCTTCTGAATCAGTTCCCTAAGGGCATCGGGAAGGTAGTCATTTTCCAGTTTCTCCTCTTCCTCTGTGAGTTTGATCACATATTGCAGGGCAGCCATTGCCAGAAAATCCTGTACATCCTTGTCACTGTACCGTTGTTTATACTGCAGTACTTTTTCGTTGATCAGCCTGGCAGCTTTCCTGATCGTCTCCTCGTTTTCCCGTTCAACCTTCAATGGATAATACCTGTCAGCCACATTAACCCTGATCGAAAGCTTATCATCCATTTTTATATTTTATCTGTTTAAAAGAGCAACACACCTGTCAATTTCCCGTACCAATTCCGTTATCTTCTTTTTTGCAATCTTGCTATTCTCCCCGTCTCCCAACAGTGCTCCTGATAATTTAATTCTATCGTAATTAACTTCCAGTTCTTTAATCCTTGTTTCACGTTCCTGGAGTTTCCTTATCAATACTTCATTCCCGTTTTTAAGATTTTCACATTCCGCTTTCAGGCCTCTGTACTTATTTAACAAATCATCCAGTTTTCTGTTCAAAAGTTTTAATTCCTCATAACCCTGACCGGACATATCAAAATCTTTAGTACAAAAGTAATATTGTTAATGATATTTTCAAAAAAATGGTTTAAATAGTTTGTTGGACTGAACCATAGTTTTAGTTTTGCACATCGTAATCAATGAATAATACATCTAAATGAGTTTCATCAGCATATTTTTTGCCAGCATATTGTTTCTCAATTCATTAAACAATGATCCTGAAAACAGGTCCATTTTTATTTCCCCGGTAAAAATACCATTGGCACTATCTGCCAACTTCGGGGAACTCAGGATCGATCACTTTCACTCAGGCCTCGACATAAAGACACAGGGAGTAACGGGAAAGGAAGTAGTGGCTTCAGCAAGCGGATATATTTACAGGATCAGTGTTTCTCCCGGGGGCTTTGGTAAGGGTGTTTAC
>CAZKMH010000025.1:0-17257 GCA_964553395.1 uncultured Rikenellaceae bacterium
ATTTGTGATGATCACAAAATCGTCCGCGACGGTCTCAGACAAATACTTCAGCAACTTGAAGAAGTCACCTTTATCGGGGAAGCCAGAGATGGAAAAGAAGCTTTGACCATTTTAAAAGGAGACGCCTTTGAGGTCGTATTACTCGACATTTCACTACCCGACCAGAACGGTCTTGAAGTTCTTAAATATGTTAAATCAAAATGGCCGTCAACAAATGTATTGATGCTTAGTATGCATCCCCAGGAACAATACGCCATAAGAGCTCTGAAAATAGGGGCTTCGGGGTATCTCACCAAAGATACCGCTTCAGAAGAACTCATATCGGCTATAAAAAAAGTATCAGCGGGCGGAAAATACATCTCACAATCACTTGCCGAGAATCTTGCTCTTCATCTGGATGATGATTCGAATCGTCAGAAGCATGAGATTCTTTCCAATCGTGAATTCGAGATTATGATCAAGATTGCTAATGGGAAGTCACTTCAGGAAATCGGGAATGAACTTTTTATATCAGTTAAGACCGTAAGTACATACAGGTACCGTATAATGGAGAAAATGGGATTAAAAAAAAATACAGAGCTCACCAGGTACTGCATGGAGAGTAACTTAATTTAAGTATTGCATAACGGGTGCCTGTCTCAGGCGCTCAACACCCTTCATTGTCAGAATTTTCCTACACAAAATCAATTCTTTTTCTTACAATCTGATATCCATAGTCTTACAGCCTATCCTGTGGTAAGCTGGTACTTTTATCATGTTATAAAACAACATCGATATGAAAGTATTATTAGCAGATGATTCAGGTTTAATCCTCGAGAGATTAAAAGAGATGCTGAGCATGCATAAGCAGGCTGAGGTAGTGGCTTCTTTAAAAAACGGAACAGAAGCTCTGGAAGCATTAAGGAACCTGAAACCCGACCTCGCTATAGTTGACATTAAAATGCCGGGATTGAGCGGGCTGGAAGTTTTAAATGAGATCAGGAAAGAGGATGACAACATCAAATTCATAATTCTTACTTTTTATTCATCAGATTATTACAGGCAGCTGGCAATTAAGGCGGGTGCTGATTATTTCTTTAATAAGGCTGATGATTTTGATAAAGTCTCCCTGGTGGTTGAGGAAATGATTTGGAAAGCGAAAATATAAACTATAGACATGAAAAAGATACTTATAATATTACTTCTCACAATCAGTTCTGCAGTTTACGCTACCAGGTATTATGTCAGTACATCCGGGAATAACGCGAATAACGGGCTCTCTGCCGCAACCCCCTGGCAAACGATTCAATATGCTGAAACACGCGCAACAAATGCAGGAGATATTATTGCTTTAAAGAGAGGGGATATCTGGTCGACCAATATAGCATTAGGGATACACCATGGAGGAACTTCCGGAAATCCAATAACCTGGGATGGTGCTTTGTGGGGTTCGGGAGCCAATGCCATTATTCGTTCAAATTCTAACCGTACGGGTTCAAATATTTCAATAGTTAATATTACTGGTTGCAGTTATGTAACATTCCAGAATATATCGGTTGACGGGAATAATACATTTACATTCGGGCTTGTTATCGGGGGTACTGATAATATGTACTCAGCTGGTGGAATACAAAATGCAGAAAAAGGTATTATCGTTCAGAATTGTTCTGTTTTGAATTGCGGGAATGGTGCTAATTATACAATTGGTTTATTATGCCAGACCTGGCACAATGATATGTCAGATATAACAATAAAGGGAAATACTTTTAATGGAGCTGATGATGAACAATTGTCTTTTTATGGAGGAAAGACATCAGACGGAGGAACACCTGCTCAATGTAAAAATGTCTATATAGGATATAATACTCTGACTAACTGGGGGAGAAGAAATCAGTCTACCGGATATGGATTACAGATAAACAACAAAATTACCGATGTTATTATTGAACATAATACCCTGACCACAGGACCAAACGGACATGGAAATGCTTTCCAGATAGAATCAAATGAGACAGTTCAAGGATGGTTTCCTACCGGAATTAAGGTGCGATATAATAAAATTTATGCAACAACAGATAATACCTTTTGTATGTTTATTACACAGGGTCAGGCAAAAACCGTCGATGTATATTCCAACCTGCTATATAGTGGCTCCAAGACTACTAATGGCGGTGGTATATGGATCGTCAGTTCCGCTTCTCCTTCATGGACTGGTGCCAAACTGAATTTCTACAATAATACAATCTATACATTGTCAGGCAGATCATTTAATAATGACTGTGCAGCTGCCGGGGTTGTGACACTTAAAAATAATCTTATCTATAATACAGGGAACGATGATTATGGAATGATGTGTCTTGTAAATAATACCGCCGGGGCAATCACACATAGTAATAACTTATATTATCGGAGTGTAAATACCAACTTTACAAAGATTAAGGACGGAGGCTCTTATAAGCAAACCCCCGATCAGGTGTTCTCCTGGGAAGCAGCGGCGTTAGTGACTGATCCTCTCTTTGTAAATCCGGGAACAGATTTTCATTTAAAATCCGCTTCCCTTGCAAATAGTGCAGGCCTGACTATACCGGGAATAACAAAAGATATTGAGGGTGTAACATTTAACAATCCTCCTGCCATTGGTTGCTATCAGTCTTATTCAGTTATGCCACCCCCCGTATATATGAGTTCTATTATTGCTGAAGCCACACCGAATATTATAGAAATTACCTATAATCTGAGTATGGCTAATATTGTACCCGCAGTTTCTGCTTTTAATATTCAGGTAAATTCGATAAACAGGGCATTGAATTCAGTCACAATTGTCGGAGTTGCGGTTAAATTAACATTAGTAAGTCCTATAGTTTTGGGAGATATTGTAACGGTTTCTTATACAAAACCTGCAACTAATCCTTTGCAAACAACATCAGGTGGGCTGGCAGCAAATATTTCAACACAGTTAGTAACTACTAATCTGATCACTGTTATTTCCCCCGAGGAGAATCCTGTACCTGCTAATATAAAGATTAAAATTTATCCTAATCCTGTCCATCATATTCTTAATATTTCATGTGAGTATACCAGTACCTATTCAGTACAGGACGCCATAAACTCACCTAATAGTATAAGAATCGTTGATCTGTCAGGAAAACGTGTCCTCGAAAGAAGGTTAGATCCAGGGTGTAGCAATCAAATGATTCCGATAGATCTCAGTTCTGGTATTTATTTAGTCCTTCTTGTATCACGTGGATTGACACTCTCTTCACAAACTCTTATTGTTTACAATTAACCTGCTTTTTTCTTAAGATAATAACTGCTGTAATGTCTGTATGGACTCGTATCCAAACTCAAACTATTAAAAATGACATCATAATTATTAATTTTATTTGATTTAAAGTCCTTTATAACATTGCCTAAAATATCTTTCCGTGTATAATTGATCCTGGATATCAGAAGGATTTCTGAAGCGTATCGTATAAGCTGTAATGCATCTACAACCAGTCCAACCGGTGATGTATCAATTATAATAAATTCATATTCTTTTTTGAGATAATCTATCAGTTCATCGAGTGCCCCTGATTCTATTAATTCCGATGGATTTGGTAACAGAGGTCCGGCAGGAATAAATGACAGGTTATCAACAAAAGTGTTACGTACGATCTCAGCTGCTGAGGCATTATTAATCATAAAGGTTGATACCCCAACCAGGTTATCTTCTTTGAATTTATCATGAAGCGTGGGTTTGTGGAGATCGCAATCAATAATAATAGTCTTATACCCGACAGAAGCAATAGAGGCAGCAATGTTAAACGAGATAAAACTTTTCCCGTCTTTTGGTTGTGATGAGGTAACAAGTACTACCTTGGATTTCTCAGACCTGAGTTTCAGGAAAAGATTACTTCTTAACCTTCTGAATGATTCGGCAACTGCAGATTTAGGATCTTTTATGACAACCGCTTCGCTATTATTGTTGTTATTATATATAATTCCCATACTGGACCGATTCAATAAGTATTCAATATCATAAATACTGGTGACCTTGTTGTTAAAGTAATCTCTTATTACAATGTAGCTTGTTGGTATCAAAAAACCCAAAAATAATGCTAACAGGTAACTCAATTTTGCCCTTGGTATTATAATCCTTTTAGTGAACTGTCGTGCTGGTTCTATAATCTCATAATCAGGATAATTTGAAGCCATTGTAATAGCCGCTTCAGATCTTTTTTGAAGCAAATATGTATATATCACATCGCTCAGATCGAATTTCCTTTGTAGTCCTACCATATTCAATTCGGTCCTTGGCAACTGTGAAATCTCGTTTGTGAGTTTATTAGATCTGTAATTCAATTCATTAAGGGAAAGGGCAAGGGTATTCAGATTATTTGTAACATTTTCAATAATTGTTTGTTTCTGTATCTTTATTTTATTTTCAATCTGGCCCATGAAAAGGTTTCTGTTACTATTATTACTTAAAATACCTGATCTTTGAGAATATAATGCCAGAAGATCGGTAATGAGCTGGTTCATTATAGGATCTGCCACATTCATTGAAGATGGTGGAACAACACCTGACAGATCTTTATTTGTCTTAAAATTGCTGATTATATAATTATAATAACGTTCCTGAATTCTAAGGCTAGCCCGCTCTGTTTCGATTTGTTCCAATTTCTCGTAAATACTTTTGCCCTGAAAACTAAGGTCCATTACCTGGTTAGCAGACCTGTAATTTCTTAGTTTAGATTCTGACTCGATAAGTGAATCTGATATTTCGGATATTTGTGAATCAATAAAATTTATTGTGCTGCGCGCAATCTTATTCTTTTTTGCGAGATTCTCCTCAAGGATCGCATCGATGTATTTATTTAAAAAGTTTACAATTTTCTCAAGGTTCTGCCCCCGGAATTTTAAAATTATTATTGGTGTCTTAGGTGATAATGATTCAACTTTGAGCTTCTTAAGGTACTCTTGTGTCAGGAAGTCCTGATGATAAAAACTGAAATAGAACAAATCGTCCGGATTGATTTTTTCAGAATGTAAACCTTTTTGAAGTGAAACCGAAAATGACAAGTTTTTATTTCTGATCGTTTGGTTAAAGCTACAGATAGTATCTATTTTCAGAGACAGGTTTTCGCTTACAACCTGATTATCGAGATAATTATACAATGATACCTTATTCTGAGATGCAATAAGCCTGAAGACAGAATCGTTGATAATGAGAATTTGAAACTTCACATCAATTGGTTGGATATGTGATTTATCCATATAAACGGTAAAGGGAGCTTCCTGATAAAGATCCGTAGACTGCCGGAACAGTTTATTCTTTTCGGAGAAATAGCCAACCTCAAGATTCATGGTGGTTATTGCAGAAGAAACCGTCGGGAACGACATAAGATTATTTATACCGTTTTCAATATTTCTGTTCGATTGTAAAGATTTAAGTCCCATGAATAAATCATTGGAGCTGAGTAATGAGGAAGCATCATTCTGTACAGGACCAATAGATGCTTTAACCTCATATATCTTAGTAGCATATTTATTAAAAAGGAAAGCAACAATCAGAAACAATAGAATACAGGCAATATAAAAATATTTGAAATAAGCAACATTTATTAAATAATGCTTTAATAGTGCTATGGTTGAATCGGATCCCTTGGTCATTAATTTTATAATAAATTGTTATTTAAAATTTTACTCCGGTAAAAAGCAAAACTGCTATCAGAGTTGTTATTGAGGTAAGTACTGTTGTAAAAGTAATGTTCGAGTAACTTGAAGAAACGGCTTTCAATGGTTCTACAACAATCACATCATTAGGCAGAATATAATAAGCGGCATTGTCTGCAATCATTGAATTTGACAGATTTAACCGGAAATGCATTATTTTGTCTCCCTGATTCCTGACCAGAATGATATTTTTCCTGTCACCGTATCGCGTTATCCCTCCACCCAGACCAATTGCTTCGTAGATATTAAGCTTATCCTGAGTAAAAGAATAGATTCCCTGTCGCTGAACCTCACCTATAACAGTGATTTGGTTATCAATGTATTTGACAATTATGGAGGTATTAGTTACATAATCAGTCAACGCAATCTGAATTTTTTCTGCAGCCTGTGATGTAGTAAGTGAAACTACCTTTATGTTCCCGACAAAAGGAAAATTTATATTACCGGATTCATCAACAAGGTATCCAATAACACCGTTATTGCCGCTGCCATACCTCATCTCCTCGGAAGAATTAAAAATCTGGCTTGTTTGAGGATCAATACTCAGTACTTTGATAAATAGTTTATCAAAAGGCATTATCATCTTTTGAGTGCGTGGATTAATTACCGGCTCTTCAACATTATTAATGTCGTTGAAATATTTTAACTGCCTGGTCGGGACGCATGACACAACAAACAGCGATATAAAAATAACTCCTGCTGTATAATTTCTAACCTTCATTCCTGGCGAAGTGTTTTAATTGATAAAAATTTTGAATAAAGGTGACCACTTCTGAAAAAAAAAGTGTTACATAATTTTGCTAAAAGGTTACATCATTCACACATTCAATGTCTGGTGTAAATAAATAATTTCTTGTAACATGTATCTTTGCCAACAGACATAAAAAAGGTTTATTTTTGTTTGAATCATAAACATTTTCCTATGAATTCACTTTAATAATTTTTATGTAAGAGAAAATCTGTTTCATGTGCTTTTAATGTGAAAAAGAATTTAGAGAACTTAAATCAATAATAAAATTTGCAGCGATGGATAAGAAAGCTTTAATCACAGGTATTACCGGACAGGATGGAGCATACCTTGCAGAATTTCTGATAAGCAAAGGTTATGTGGTTCATGGCATAAAACGAAGAAGTTCTCTTTTAAACACCGGCAGGATTGACCACCTTTATCAGGATCCGCATGTTGAAAAAAGGAATCTTATTCTTCATTATGGTGATCTTACCGATTCTATGAATGTTACGCGGGTTATACAGGAGTGCCGCCCGGATGAAATATACAATCTTGGTGCTATGTCTCATGTTAAAGTCAGTTTCGATATTCCGGAATACACAGCTAATACTGACGGATTAGGTACACTCCGTATCCTGGAGGCAATAAGACTTCTTGATCTTAAGGATCAGGTGAGGATATATCAGGCCAGCACTTCAGAATTGTATGGACTGGTTCGGGAGGTTCCTCAAACTGAGAATACTCCATTTTATCCTCGTAGTCCCTATGCTTGTGCCAAACTCTATGCATACTGGATTACAGTAAACTACCGCGAAGCATATGGATTGCATGCCAGCAATGGAATACTCTTTAATCATGAATCTCCTATCCGTGGTGAAACATTCGTCTCACGCAAGATTACCATGGGGACCGCCCGGATTGTTCTCGGGCTGCAGGAAATTCTTTATATGGGAAATCTTTCATCTAAACGCGATTGGGGGCATGCCAAAGACTATATAAAGGCAATGTACCTTATCCTTCAGCAGGAAAAGCCTGATGATTATGTTATAGCAACCGGTGTGACGACTGAAGTTCGTGAATTTATCAGAAAAACATTTGCATATGTCGGAATTGAGCTTACATTCAAAGGAGAAAAGGAAAGTGAGACAGGGGTAGTCGCAACTATTAATGAAGAGTTGTTTATTGAAAAGGTAAGCAAGGAACATCTGGTGAAATTTAAATCTCGTATCAAGGCCGATCCGCTGGTTGTTAAAGTTGATCCGGCTTACTACAGGCCTACTGAAGTTGACATTTTGCTTGGTGACCCATCCAAAGCACATGAAAAGCTTGGATGGAATCCTCAGTATGACCTGGATGGGCTGATCAGAGAAATGGTTGATTCAGACCTGGTAATGATGAAAAAAGAGAATTACCTTAGAAAAGGAGGTTATAATATCCTTAATTACTTCGAATAAATTTCATATATGGAAAAATTGTCTAAAATATTTGTGGCCGGGCACACAGGTTTGGTTGGTTCGGCAATTACAAAGTGCCTGATGCAAAAGGGATACAATAATTTTGTTTTCAGAACATTTTCAGAGCTTGACCTGGTTGACCAGAAAGCTGTTGATTCATTTTTTGAAAAAGAGAAGCCCGAATATGTGTTTCTTGCTGCAGCCATGGTAGGTGGCATCATGGCAAATAATACATTTAGAGCAGATTTTATTTATCAGAACATAATGATCCAGACAAATGTCATTCATTCCTGCTGGAAACATAAGGTTAAAAAGCTTCTTTTCCTCGGATCAACCTGTATTTATCCTAAACTCGCCCCCCAGCCGCTAAAGGAAGATTATTTGCTTTCCTCACCATTGGAGTACACAAATGAACCGTATGCTATTGCCAAAATTGCCGGAATTAAGATGTGCGAGTCTTTTAATAACCAATACAATACCAACTTTATTTCGGTTATGCCAACTAATCTTTATGGTCCCGGTGATAACTATAATCTTGAAAAATCGCATGTTTTACCGGCATTAATGAGAAAGATTCACCTTGGGAAATGCCTGGAAGAAGGTAATTGGACAGCTATACGGAGAGACCTCAATAAAAATCCGGCAGAAAAAACAGATGGCAATTCTGATGAAAAAGCAATCCTTGAAATACTTGATAAATATGGGATACAGATCATTGATGATGCTTCGGGGAAAAAATCAGATTCCGGATTAAATGTCGACCGGAAACCAGGAAGGAAAGTAAAGGTAACTGTCTGGGGGACCGGTACTCCATTACGTGAATTTATGTACTCTTTCGATATGGCAGAAGCATGTATATATGTTATGGAGAATGTAAATGTTCGTGACATTATAGAATTGAATCAACCTGGGAATCGACCTGAGTATCATCCACCACATTTCATAAATATTGGCACCGGAGAGGAAATTTCTATTAAAGAACTTGCTCTCAGAATAACACGATTAACCGGATTTAAGGGAGAAATCGTTTATGATGAGTCCAAACCAGATGGGACAATGCGGAAGACTGTTGATATCGGCTTACTGAAGAAACTTGGATACAAACATAAATTTAATCTGACTGACGGATTAACAGAAACTTACACTAATTATTTGAAATAGAAAGAAAAGTGATTGAATTACGGACTTAATACAATCCGGGCACTTTTAAAGACCGCTTCTTTGAAAAACAGTTTTTATCGTTTTAAAAAATATCAGAATATCCAGACGAAGCGACCAGTTATCAATATAGGCTAAGTCCAAATCCATCCATTTTTCGAATTTAATATTATTCCGGTCAGGTTTGATTTGCCAGAAACACGTTAGACCAGGCTTTACGGAAAGGCGCCTTAATTGCCATCTTTTATACTGACGCGTTTCGCTCTCGAGCGGTGGACGGGGACCAATTAATGACATTTCACCTTTCAAAATATTAAAAAGCTGAGGTAGCTCATCCAAACCTGTTTTACGGAGAAATTTGCCGATCTTTGTTACACGTGGATCATTCTTTATTTTAAATACAGGACCATCCGCCTCATTTTCAGCATCAAGGCCCTTTCTCAGTAACTCGGCATTGTAAACCATTGTCCTGAATTTATAAAGATAGAACTTCCGGCCTCTCAACCCAACTCTGGCTTGCTTGTAAATTATTGGACCCGGAGATGTATATTTAACCAAAGCTGAAACAATCAGGAATAAAGGTAACAATGTGATCAGCATAAACATGGAAATATTTAGATCCATAATTTTCTTAAGTGTAAGTTCATATGGATTATTCGGAGTATTAATGAAGTTCAGAAAGGTTGTGTTTGCAATATTCGTTTTAAAAGCGTTGGTAAGGTTTAGTTTTTTAGCATCGTACATAAGTCTGAATGCAACACCAAGTTCCTCACAGGAGCTTACCACCTTTCTTACTTCTGAAGGGTCCTCTTTACCCTTTATATAAAGGACTTCATCAACTATATCAGCTTCTATCAAATCTGTAAGTACTGACAAATTTTCCTCAGGGAGCAATACTATTGATTTATTATACTTTTCATAAAGCCGGGCTGATGTTGAAAATATTGCAATTATCCTGTAACCCCATTCTTTTTTGGACAACAGGTTTTCAATAAAAAGTTGAGATGATTCATAACCTATACTGACAAAGTTTACCTGATTATAACCTTTTGCCCTGTATATTTTAAATACTTTATATTCCAATATTCGAACAGTAAATAAGAACAGAAATCCAAATAAAGCGAGTTCAATCTGAAAGAGACCTGAAACCGAATTTATATTTAAGATCAGGAATGAAATAAGTAAAAATGCAAGCATGATTACAGCCGACAGCAGGTACTGCAGAAACATTATCCTGTAACGTTTGGTTCGGGGGATTTCAGTATTTTTTATCAGGTACAGTATTATCAGCCAGAATGGCAAAATGCCCAGAAAAAGGATCAGAAATTCCTTTTCAGTGAAAAATAAACCCCCTATGTATGAAAAGCTTAAAAAATATGAACATTGAAAAGCCAATGCTATTGCAAGGACATCGATAGTACCCAATATATAATTTATCAGCCCCCATTTTTTTATGAATGAAAGTAATTTAAAACGAATCAGGTAGCGGATAATATCCATAATTAAATAACTTTAAGTGCGGAATAGCTATGATTTCCTGCCAGAAATTAATTAACCAACTTTATGCTGCCATTTTATCCCGTGGCTTTTGCGCATGGAAATAAGTAAGCCCATTAAGCTCAGTCATATCCATTACATTAAATCCTTCCTTCTCAAGAAGTAAAGAAACATTTGTGCTTGTCAGATACTTGTCAGTTTTCGAATCCAATAAATTGTATACGGAATTTAAAAAAGGAATCCGGGATGTGATCCCATTTTCAAAAGGGTCTACTTTATTTTTTGTCTGGTATTGTGATAAGATGTTTTTAATTGTAAACCCATCCTGTGTCTTATTGTCAAGGAAACAACCTATAAAATTACTTTTTGATGGAATAATTTTATAGATCGAATGGAAAAAGAGATCAATATTCTTAATACGATTAAGTTGCTTTAGATTTACTATGGTATTAATATTTTTCATGTCATTATTATCGAAATAATAATGATGTACTGAAGAAAGCACAATTAAATCGGGATCCTTTATTAAACCTATCCAATTGACATAATTATAAAAACTATCCCCACCTTCAGAAATCAGGTTATCAATTGCCTTATCGGTCCCCGATAGATTGGGCTTACTGGAATGCAACCTTAAATTTGTCCCTTCCCACTTATTTACTGTCCCCGTATTGGTACCCACTGTCCTGTTATTCATATAAAGAGCGTTTTATAGTAAAAATTTTTTATTGATTGATTGTTATTTACAGATTGATTTTTTTAACCTGAATAATGAATCAATATTTATATTACAAAGGTGCACCCGTTTATCCTTATCCTCATTACACAATTAACGGTATATGTTACATCATTCACACTTCTTAATTGAAGGAAACTGCTATATAATTGCCGCAAATATCCTATGATGGTTATTGTTGGAATCCTTGAAACAGAGATAGATTGGACAGACAACTTATATTGTATCAGCCCACGGAAATAAGATTAACTGGTAATCCCTTTTTCATTAATAACTATTAAATAGGAATAGTTAGAACTGGAATTGTAAAGTAAATGTGTGAATTATGTAATCTTAAATAAGAATTGTGTAATTTATTTTTAATGAATTGCAAATAATTTTATACAGTCGAAATTTTCAACCTGGTAAAATTGAGTATGATGAAAAATGAAGCCGGCTTCAGAACTGAAAAAAAAGAAAAATTCAAGCAAATATTTCCTGCAATTACGGATGAAGATTTAATATTCAGGGAAGGGAGAGAGAGGGAGATGATCGAAATGCTTGGTTATAAACTCGGGAAAACAAATCAGGAACTGCTTAAAATTATTATTACGTTGTAGCATTACCTGATTCTGATTTGTATCTGCGGGCACACAGTTTGGGTAGCGGTGAAATTATAACACTATGATGCTGCAAATTAAAAATATGGAATGTAATTGTTGTATAAGGGTGGTAGAGGATGAACTGACCAAACTCGGATTGCACTGTAAAACAGTGGAATTGGGGAGGGCAGAAATAAAAGAAACAATCACTGAAGTAAACCTTAAACTTATTGATACAACACTGAGAAACACCGGACTTGAATTAATGTGTGATAGTAAAGCGTTCCTTGTTGAAAGGGTCAAAAAGATTATTCATAAATTAATATATTTATCTGACGGTCTCCCGAAACAGAATATTTCAGACTACATTTGCAAGCAAGTCAACCATGCTTACCCTTATCTGAGCTTTCTTTTCTCAAGCACGGTTGGCGTTAATATTGAAAAGTACATCATTGCTGAGAAAGTTGAACGAATTAAAGAGCTACTTGTTTACAATAAACTCAGCCTTAATGAAATTGCCTTTAAACTTAATTACAGCAGTGTCGCCCATTTGTCTAACCAGTTTAAGAAGGTAACAGGTATGACACCAACCTTTTACAGGCAACTTGGAAATTCAGGTATCCATAAATTGAAATAACCCTGATCAGGTATATCTTTAAATGATTGATCCGGATTACAAATAAACTGTCAATAATTCTTTTTGATCATAAATACAGATACTATGGACAAAAATATAATTGGATTCTGGAACGGGAAAAAGGAAAAACTCAAGCAAAAATACCCGATAATTACAGATGAGGATCTGAAATTTAATGAGGGTAAGGAAAAAGAAATGATAGAAATCCTGGGCTATAAGCTGGGGAAAACAAGGGAAGAACTTGTACACATTATAACATGTCTGTAATATGTGAAATAAATAACTCTGTAATAAAAAGCGATCAGCAAAATCCTGGTTTAACATGATTTTCCCGGACTATTATAAAATATTAGGGATAGAAAAAACTGCATCGCCGCAGGATATCAAAAATGCCTACCGGAAATTAGCCAGAAAGTATCACCCCGACCTGAATCCCGATGATAGAAATGCAAAAAAGAATTTTCAGCAAATCAATGAAGCAAACGAAGTACTTAGTGATCCCGTAAAACGTAAGAAATATGATGAATACGGTAAGGATTGGAAGCATGCCGAAGAATTTGAAAAAGCAAAACAGTATCAGGAACAAGCATCAGATTTTCAAAGACCGGGCTATTCCGGTGCACAACCCGAAGGAGATTTTTCCGATTTCTTTGAATCTATGTTTGGCGGATTTACAGGGACATCAAGGGGCAGACAGGTGAAATACAGAGGTGAGGACTTATATGCAGAATTACATCTCGACCTCATTGATGCCTTTAAAACCCATAAGCAGACATTAACAGTAAACAGGAAAAACATCAGGATTAATATCCCTGCCGGAATTGAAAACGGGCAAACTATAAAAATTCCCGGGCATGGGGGTCATGGAGTGAATGGAGGTCCGGATGGCGATTTATATATTACATTTTCCATAGCTAATCACCCTGATATTAAACGTTTAGGGAATGATTTATATACAAAAGTGGATTTAGATCTATACAAAGCCGTTTTAGGAGGTGAAATCACAATAAATACTTTAAAAGGAAAGATAAAACTGAAAGTTAAGCCTGAAACACAAAATGGGAGCAGGATTAAATTAAAGGGAATGGGATTTCCTGTTTATAAAAATGAAGGGCATTTTGGAGATTTATATGTAACCTATATTGTTAAAATTCCAACAAATTTAACGGATAAGCAAAAAGAATTATTTACAGAATTGTCAGGATCGGGATCTTAAAAATGCGAGCAATGCAATCAGAATATTTAATAGCAATTGATGAGTTCTGTGCTTTTCACAACATTGAGATTTCATTTGTAAATGCATTACAACATGCCGGATTAATAGAAGTTAAAACAATTAAAGAAACCGGATTCATTGATCTGGAACAACTTCGGCAATTGGAGAAAATTGTTCATCTGTATTACGAACTGGATATTAACCTGGAAGGTATTGAAACCATCAACAGTTTATTACAGCGGATAAGTTCTATGCAGCAGGAGATTATTATATTGAGAAACAGGCTTCGTCTTTATGAAACAGAATTGTAATTGTCCACAATTGTTTGGGTACAATAAATAGCGGGGAATGCGGTTCTATAAAACCATTAAAAAAAATATGACTATAGGCAATCATGAATGATAAATTGCAAATCGCTTGAAAATCAATGGGTTTTTATGCATGATTCCTGATAATCATTAAAAAAAAATAGACACATGAAAATTAATATAGTTTCTCTCAGTTTGATATTAGCAACGATCCTTCTTTCGTGTCAGAAAGATAATTTAGAAATTGACATGAAAACGGATGTTCCCTTAATCAGAAATGTCGTAATAGCCAATCAGCCTTTTTACGAATATTCATATAATTATGACAACTTAATAAGTGCGGAAAAGAGTAAGTTCAATATCACAAAATACCTTTATAATGATAAGAACCAATTGGTGACTACCGATTATTACAGCGATAATGATCTGTTAAGCAATGATCTGGCGGTTCTTAAAAACATCTTAGCGAGTAACGTATTATTGAATCTTGTTAATTCTGAAAAAGGAGGCACCCTGAAATATGAATATAATAATTACGGACAGCTAATTAAAACAATTGTTTCCCGGCCACAAGATAGCAGTCCTGAATATTCGGAATTCAGTTATGATGAAAATGACAGAATAGGCAGGCAGACCCTGTTTTGGGATATTAAAGTTGCAGGTTACATTGATTATTTATATGACGGAAGTGGCAACTTAATTAAAGAGACATTGTATTCAATATTATCATCCGGACTTGCTGAATTAAGTACAACCAAACAATATGAATTCGATAATTATCATAATCCGTTTAAATCGTTTAACAAATCAATGACCCCCGGCATCAATACAAATCCGAATAATATTATTAAAGAAACTCTTACAATGCATTCTAAACCTGGTCAGGGTACTGATATAGTGCAAATAACTTCAACCTCCTATGACTACAATAGCCAAGGATACCCGATCAGAAAGGATGGCTCGGTTGAATATCTTTATAAATAATGCCTTATTTCCTTAAGACCGGTCCTGTTTCACCACCTTTGGCGCTCATAAAAAAAGTTGGAATAATGTAATTCTTCCTGAAGATTATGTAACAGATAAGTCGTTGTATAAATCTAATTTTAACATTTTAAAAAACAGCTTTAAATGGAAATAATATAAGAATCCGGATTAAATCTTAAAAGAAATGAAAAAAATCTTCGTTTTATTCCTTAGCGCTTCCCTGCTTACAGGGTGTGTCTTAAACTTACTAACCGGTCGCAACCAGCTGAGTTTAGTTAAGGAATCAGATTTACAGTTAATGGCCGTAAGCCAATACAAAACATTTTTAACAGAAAATAAGGTGCTAAACCCTGGTACCAGTAGAGATGCTGCAATGGTTGACCGTGTCGGAGCAAGAATTGCAAATGCAATTACAAAGTATTATGAGACTCAGGGAAAGGGATCGATGCTGGAAGGCTATTTATGGGAATTCAACACAGTTGAAAGCAAAGATATCAATGCCTGGTGCATGCCAGGGGGGAAAGTTGTCGTTTATTCTGGTTTATTGCCTGTTACGCAAAATGAATCAGCACTCGCAGTAGTTATGGGTCATGAGATAGCTCATTCCGTTGCCAAACATGGCAACGAAAGAATGAGTCAGTCTTTGGTTCAGCAAATGGGAGGTATGGCCCTTGAGATTGCTTTAGCCCAAAAGCCTCAGGAGACAAAGGATCTGTTTATGATGACCTATGGCATTGGTAGCCAGGTGGGAGCTATGTTACCCTGGTCACGGCAGCAGGAAACGGAAGCTGATCAGTATGGACTTATATTTTCAGCCATGGCTGGTTATGATCCTCGCGAAGCAACCGCCTTCTGGCAAAGAATGTCGACAGCTGGCGGTGGAAGTCCACCGGAATTTTTAAGCACCCACCCTTCCGATGAAACAAGATTAAGAAAATTGAAACAATTCATACCGGAAGCAATGAAATATTATACTCCCCGCAACTAAATGCCTTCCTTCGGGAGAAGAAGATAAACTACAGAATATAAACAGCCGGCTGATAGTTTTGGATATGGTTTTTTTATTTATTTTGCATTAACATTAAATTGAACATGATCCGATTCCGATTTATTCGATTAATAGAAATATTTATTCGGAACCTTGCATGATACCTTAATCAGAAAATAAATATTACCGTTGTATTACTGGATTAATTACTTTTAATATATGCAAGTTAAAACCAGCAAACTGAAATCAAAAGTATCAAAAAAAAGAAGAACAACTGCTAAAGTTAACGATAAGTTCCCGATAGTTGGTATCGGTGCTTCAGCCGGAGGGCTTGAAGCTTTGGAGCAATTCCTGGGCAATGTGCCTGAAAACACAGGAATGGCGTATGTGGTTATCCAACACCTTGATCCTACTCAAAAAGGAATGTTACCGGAATTGCTGCAGAGAGTTTCCAAAATGGAAGTGTACCAGACTAAAGACCGTATGCCTGTAAAGATTAACTCCATTTATGTAATTCCTCCGAACAAGAGCATGTCTATATTAAATGGAGTACTTCACCTGTTTGATCCTATTGAAACCAGAGGTATGCGCCTCCCGATTGATTTTTTCTTCCGCTCTCTTGCGGACGACAGTAAGGATCTTAGTATCGGTATCATTCTTTCGGGCATGGGATCTGATGGTACTATAGGGCTCCGCGCCATAAAAGAAAAAAACGGGATTGTAATGGTGCAAGATCCCTCCAATGCTAAGTTCGACAGTATGCCCCGTAATGCTATCGATTCTGTGAATGTTGATATAGTGGCTCCAGCCAGGGAATTACCGGCAAAGCTTATTGAATTTCTGAAGCATATCCCTGAAATCAGATCAGATCTGGATGTAGAGATAAAAGATAAAAGTTCTCTGGAAAAGATTATTATTCTGCTGCGAACTTATACAGGTAACGATTTTTCGTTATATAAGAAAAATACGTTGTACCGTCGTATAGAAAGACGCATGAGTGTCCATAAAATTGATAAAATAGTTTCATATGTCCATTTTTTGCAGGGAAATCCCAAAGAAGTAGAGATCCTTTTCAAAGAATTATTGATTGGTGTAACTAATTTCTTTCGTGATATTGCAGTATGGGAAAAATTGAAAGAAACAGTTTTTCCAGCTATTATATCTAATATTCAGCCAGGTTCAATATTACGTGCCTGGATTCCCGGGTGTTCTACAGGTGAAGAGGCATATTCATTAGCAATCGCATTTAAAGAGGCACTGGAAAAGACTAA
>CAZKMH010000026.1:0-10113 GCA_964553395.1 uncultured Rikenellaceae bacterium
TTCAAAAGGAGGGGAAACTTTTGTCCCCAAAACTCCTTAGGTTGACGGCTATGGGCTGGGGGGATGAGTACATGAAAAACAAAGCAGAGAAGATGGTTAACTGCACAACGCGTTAATATCAGAATTCTGCAACATATTAATTTAAATTTACCAAATCCTGTTCCGGTTATGGCATTTCCTGTTGATTCGTTAACTTTGGAACAGATAATAAATCCAAAAAGAAATGAAAAAATTATTTTTTCTTATCACGCTGATTATCATTGCGTTGACTGGCTGCAAATTCGGCAACAAAAAATCATCAGATCAGAATAATAAGGATGCCCTGAAACAATTTGAAATTGTTGAACTATGGAGGAGCGATACTGTGCTTATGACTCCGGAATCGGTGATCCTTGATAAAAAGCGTGACATTCTGTATGTTTCAAATATGAATCTTGAAGCCCGTAAAAAAGATGGTAACGGATTCATTTCCAGATTAGGGAAGGATGGTAAAATCCTGGATCTTCACTGGATCGACGGGCTCAGTTCGCCGAAAGGCCTGGCCATTACCGGAGATACATTATATGCGACTGACGTTGACGAGATTGTAGTAATGGATATTAATAAAGGTGAAATTGTCCGAAAAATCCCGGTTCCGGGGGCGAAGATGCTGAATGACATAACATCAGATACCGAAGGTAACCTGTATATTGCGGATACCGATGCAAATAAGATCCTCAAATACTCTGGTGGTCAGATAAGCGAGTGGCTGACTGAAGGTCTGACCGGACCCAACGGGTTACTGGCAGAGAGAGAAAGACTTCTGGTGGCATCGCAGGGAAGTATGGATTTTACAGCAGTAGATATCAGAACAAAATCCAGGAGCCTCATTACCGGAGGGATTAACAGGGGCGACGGAATTGCTTACGCGGGAATTCCGGGTTACTATATTGTTACCGACTGGTCAGGGGAAGTCTTTATGATCAATCCCGATAATACCAAAACCTCACTGTTAAACACCAAAGATCAGAAAACCAACGCAGCCGATATTGAATACATTCCTGATTTGAAGCTGCTGCTTGTTCCTACCTTTTCAAAAAATTGCATCGTAGCTTTTAAATTGATTGAGAAATAGAATTATTCCTCTTTCAGGAATGGAATTATGAGGGGTTCATAAGGGTGTCTTAAAAAAGAAAAAGCGGGATTTGTTGATAAACAGATGTTTTTATTGATAATCGTGCATTAGTATTTGACCAAAGTTTTTCTACTGATGACCCGAAGAATTAAATTTGGACTGGATAAGTTATCAGAGTACTGCATAGTTATGGATTGTAAGAGTTATTTTACCGAGTCAACCCCAAAAACCCCACAGATTGATTTTAATCAATTGTCAGGGGAGCTTATTTTGTCCGGAAAATCGATTCCGGAGAATCCGGCTAAAATATATGAACCAGCGTTGAACTGGGTAAAGGAATATATCCTCGAAGCAAAACCGATAACAAACCTGAGGCTCAATCTGGAGTATTTCAACACCTCATCTTTGATCTGGTTATCAAAAATCCTTAAAACCCTCAAGCGGATCAAGGAACCTGATTACATTCTTTTTGTACACCTTTATATGCCTGTTGAGGATTATGACGAAATGAACGAGATTGACGATATTGATGACGCGTTAACACCCGTCAGGGATATTCTTCAGGACGCAATTCCATGTGTTGGTATAAAACTATACGGGACCAACAGCAGAAGTGAGGTAATCAAAGATGCCCTGGTATTTGTTTAGTCTGCAGAAATACCGGCCTGAATCAATTCCATAGAATCTTAAGCATTCGCTAACTTAAAAGTAAAGTAGTTTTTCTTTTCCATTATGTTTATGTCATTAAGTAAAATATGCCTGAATGACTTGCCGACGGGTATGTTTTTAAGAGTTCCCCCGACTACCAGTTCGAGCGAATTTTCATTTATACTCCTGATCATTCTCTTATTTACCATATAAGACCTGTGCACTCTGGTAAACAGATCAGGCGGCAACTGCTTCCCGATCACTTTCATAGTATAATGTATGATATACTTCCTGTCCATCGTCACCAGTGTCACATAGTTTTCAAGCGCTTCAGCATAAACTATATCATTCATTTTCAGCTTGACAAGAGTGGAATCTTTTCTGATAAATACCTCACTGCCATCACTATAGAGTATATTTTTGTACGAATTGATCCTTAGTGTTCTGTCCACAGCCCTTGTGAATCTCGCATAATTAAGTGGTTTTATCAGGTAATCAATAACATTGTAATCAAACGCTTTGCTGGCATACTGGTCGGTTGATGATACTACTATCATGTCTGGTGAATTATCGAGACTGCCAATAAGATCAAAACTGCCCGGGCCCATCGATCCGACATCAATAAAGGCAAGATCAATATTGCGCCTTTTAATCAACCATTCAACAGCTGAAAATGAATCATTAAAAGTTCCAACCAGATTAAGAGATGAGCATCTTGAAACAAATTCTTCAAGTTGTTTGCTCCCTGCTTCATCATCAATAATAATACAATTCATAATTGAAAAGAATGTAATTAATATTAAAACCCTGAAGAAAATTTCCAATAATGAAATACTTGTGAGGTTTATTAATTGACAAATAAAGCAGGGGAATTGTTTAACAGATCCGTCTTGAAAAATTAAAATTGAATGCTCATATGAACTATACAGGCAGGTTTATTGTTCTGTAAAAACTTTACGGGAGAACATTACCGGATGAATTTTTAACGATTATTTAACTGACTGATAAGTAAAGTATTTAAACAATGGCATATTTTTTGAAATCTGAAATCTGGATCATACTTAATATTTTACAACTAGTTGACTAACAGTATTTAGTGAATTGAAAGATCGGAAATTAAAAAATATTATTTATGGCTTCGCTTATCAAACATAAAAGGAATTATGGGAGGTATAAGATACGGTCCGCTATATTATTTCTGGCTGCTAACCTCTTAATAAATATCAATGCAGAGGCCCAATACTTTGGCAGAAATAAACCCGGATACAGAAATTTTAAATTTGACGTAATACAAACTCCCCATTTTGAAGTTTATCACTACCTGAAGAACGATTCTTTGCTGAATTCGCTCTCTCAATGGTCGGAAAACTGGTATCAGATACACCAGATGATCTTCAAAGATACCTTCAACACAAAAAATCCGGTTATTTTTTATAGCAATCATCCGGATTTTCAGCAGACCAATACAATAACAAGCCTCGTAAGTGAAGGGACTGGTGGAGTAACTGAAGGATTAAAGAAAAGGGTAATAATGCCTGTTGCTCCGTCACTGGCGCAGACCGACCATACATTGGGTCATGAACTGGTTCATGCTTTTCAGTATCACCTCCTTCTCGATGCCGATACGTCAAAGAAGGTTCCCCTCTCCATTAATAATCTGCCATTGTGGATGGTTGAAGGGATGGCTGAATATTTGTCTCTCGGAAGCGTTGACCCGAATACATCAATGTGGATGAGGGATGCTCTTCTGAATAATGATTTCCCGACTCTGAAAAAATTATCTGCTGATTCAAAGTACTTTCCCTACAGATATGGGCAGGCCTTCTGGGCTATGGTCGGAAAGACCTGGGGAGATACAATACTAATGCCTCTTTTTGAAAAAACTGCACAATACGGATTCAACCAGGCAGTCGATTCAGTATTCGGATTCGACGAAAAGACTCTTTCAGGTATGTGGAAAAGTGCAATGGAAGTTCACTACAGGCGATACCTGAAGGATTCAACAGACAAACTTGCCGGGAGACAACTGGTAACGGAGAAGAATGGAGGAAGGGTCAATATATCCCCGTCAATAAGCCCTGACGGAAAATACCTGGCATTTTTCTCGGAAAAGGATCTTTTTACCCTTGATTTGTTCCTCGCTGATGCAAGTAATGGAAAGATTATAAAAAAATTGTCCAGCGTAGTCAGAAACAATGAAATTGACGATTTCAGCTATATTGAATCATCCGGAACATGGTCGTCCGACGGGAAAAACTTTGCATTCGTGATCTTCAGCAAGGGTGCCAACAAAATTGCTGTTCTGGATGTTGAAAAAACCAGGATAACAAAGGAATTTGATATTCCGGGTGTCTCTTCCTTTTTTAATCCTGCCTGGTCGCCCGATGGTAAAAAGATTGCTTTTACAGGTCTGGTTGAAGGGATAAGCGACCTTTACCTTTACGATCTGGAATCAGGAACAGTTGAAAAACTAACGAATGATTTTACTTCCAACCTTAATCCGGCATGGTCATCAGATGGTAATTTCATTGCCTTTTCACAGGAAAATATAAATGAAGCTACCAACAAGAAAAAATTCACTTTCAACCTGGCTATGCTTGACATAAGGAATAAAACAATTAAAAGAATTGATGTATTTAATGATGCATTTAATCTGAACCCTGTCTTTTCACCTGATAACAAATTCATCTATTTCCTTTCCGATGCAGACGGATTCAGGAATTTATATAAATATGACATCGGATCGGACAGGGTTTACAGGCTTACGACATATATGACCGGGATCAGCGGGATCACCCCATATTCTCCTGCAATAAGTATTGCGTCGGGAGGAAACCTGATTGCCTACAACTATTATTTTAAAAATGCATATCAGATACTGGTTGCAAAAGAGAATGAGTTCAATCCTTCTGAAATTGACAAAAATTACCTGAGTTTTGAAGCCGGTACCCTGCCTCCTTTAAAGCATGTGGCATACAACCTGATAGATACAACTCTCCATAACCGTCAGGAGATACCGGGGCTGCCGGCAGACTCATTAAAAGAGGTACCATACCGGCCCAGGTTCAAGCTTGATTATATATCGAACAATGCAAGCATCGGAGTATCTACCGGCATGTACAGGAACAATTACGGAGGAAGTATCAATCTGATTTTCAGCGATATGGTAGGCAATAACCAGATCTACTCCTCTCTTTCCCTTAATGGCGAGATATATGACTTTGGGGGTCAGATAGCTTACATTAATCAAAAAGGTAAGATCAAGTGGGGATCTGCTGTATCACACATCCCATATCTTTCAGGGAGCATGTTTATAACCAGTGATACACTTGATTTCGAAGATCAGAGGATCCCTGTAAACAACCTTGTTGTTGACTACATCAGGTTGTTCGAGGATAACATTTCTCTCTTTGCATCATATCCGCTGTCGCAAACCAGACGATTCGAGGCAAGTATGTCATCGTCATGGTATTATTACAGGATTGACAGGTATAATAACTATTACCTGCCTGACGGATTACCTGCCGGCGGTACCAGGGAAAAACTTCCAGCTCCCAAAGGAAGCAACTATCAGCAGGTTTCAATGGCGTATGTGGAAGATAATTCATATTTCGGCATGACGTCGCCTATGAGGGGTCACAGGTCAAGATACCAGGTTGAAAAATATTTCGGATCTGCCGATATCTTGACCACACTTCTTGATTACAGGCAATACTTTTACATTAAGCCCTTAAGCCTGGCATTCCGGTTATATAACTTCGGCATGTACGGGAAGGATTCTGAAAATGGGGTTATTCCACCTCTTTACATCGGGTATCCATGGTTGCTTAGAGGATACCAGAATATTTCTTATGACGGCGATCCACTTGACGGAAATACATTTAATGTATCATGGCTGAACGGAACGAGAGTCATTGTGGCTAATGCTGAACTCAGGTTGCCATTTACCGGTCCTGAGAGATTGGCGCTCATCAAATCAAAATGGCTGCTGACAGATATCAACCTGTTCTTTGATTCCGGACTGGCATGGAACAAAGGAAGTAAAATAGATTTAGACAGGAATCCGGTTATTGAAGAGAATGACAGATTCCCTCTCTTCAGTACGGGTGCATCAATAAGATTAAACTTTTTTGGAGCTTTGGTCCTGGAACCTTACTATGCTTTCCCCCTTCAGAACGGAGGATTTAAAAACGGAGTGTTCGGGCTCAATTTTGTTCCCGGATGGTAAGATCCCCATAAACTGCCATTCCGGAATGAAAAAATGACAGGCCGGGTTATGCTGCTGTCCGTTCAACTGGTAAAATTTCAAGTTCAAGAATCCTGGTCTGTCGTACTATTTTTATTTTCGTCGGTTTCGATATTAAGTTGCCTCCTATCAAATGTCTCGTAAGCTCACCCGAACCTGAAATATCCCGGCCGTTGAATTCAACTATAATATCTCCTTCCCTGAGGCTGGCCCTGGCTGCCGGGGATGAATTCTCCACTCCTGTTATCAATAGTCCCTTTTTTGAATTTAGCTTGTAAAAGTTAATGATCCTTGGATTAATCTCGATTTCGTGAATCATCAGCCCGAGAAAAGCTTTTATAACCTTTCCGTGACTTATAAGGTGACTGGCGATCTCTTTGGCAGTATCAATTCCAATCGAAAAACTTAATCCCTGTGCACTTGGAATTATTGCAGTATTGATTCCTATCACATCACCGTCTGTATCAATCATAGGACCGCCGGAGTTTCCGGGATTCATTGCCGCATCGGATTGCAGAATATTATCGACAAGATGTCCGTCCGGTGTTCTCATGGTCCGCCCCACCCCGCTTAATACACCAACAGATACAGAATGCTGATAGCCAAGCGGATTGCCGATCGCTATCACGAGCTGCCCAATTCTGAGATCTCCTGATACCCCAAGTTTGGCAGGGGAATAACCTGATCCATAGACTTTTATAATTGCGATATCAGTGTCCTTATCATTTCCTGTAACTTCTGCCGGGAATTCACTGCCATCAAGAAGTGTGACGATCAGCCTGTCAGAATTTTCTGTTACATGTGAGTTTGTCAGAATCAATCCGTCACTGGAGAAAACAAATCCCGAACCTGATCCCGACATTCTCTCAGTACCCATGATATTTGAAAACTTGTCGACCTTGACTACTGCGTTCTTGACCTTATCGACTGCTGTGACTATAATTTCAGAAAAAATATCCATAACCATTCATTTTGATGAAATGTATAACAATCCTGAAGCAAAAAGTATTATCGACAGGATGAGGGATTCCTTATGAAGCTAACCTTCGGACCAGTGAACAATTCTGTCTGACTGGTTGTCTTAGAAATAAATTAAACTGTTATGTCAATTAAAAAAGTATGGATTGAAGAGGGTTGTACAGCAAGCGGCCTCTGCTCAGACATCTGCCCAGAAGTATTTGTTCTCAAGGATGTGTCCACAGTCGTTGAAGGAGTCAAATTTACTGATTATGAGGACCTTATAAAAGAGGCCGCTGAGAACTGTCCTGCGGAGGTTATAAAGTACAGTGAATAAAAGCATTATTCTTTTTGATTCTACCTGTAAACTCTGCAGTAATGCTGTCAGAATCATTTCCAAATTCGACAGCAGAAAAAGATTTTGTTTCCTGCCACTTGCCTCGGAAAAGGCAGCGGAGTATCTGAAACTTTATAGAGGAAATGTCAGTGAGAAAGGTACTATGATGCTGATATCCGGGGAGAATATCTTCGTTAAATCGGATGCCGTATTAAGGATCCTCAGATCGCTGGATGGTTTATGGCCGGTATTTTATATATTCCTGATTGTTCCACGCTTTATCAGGGATCCCGTTTATGATATAGTGTCAAAGTACAGGTACAGGTGGTTTGGCCACTGTATCGATTGCCCCGAATACAGATCATGCTAGGCGGCATAAGTCTTCCTTTTCTTACTGACCCTTGCCATTCTCATCCACACCCGATCCACTGGTAATTATTACCTCCTGACAAATTAATACGATGGTAAAGAAATTGGTATTGACCATTGTAGACTATTAAATCCGTAAAAAAAACTAACTTTAATAGTGGCTTTTCAGCAATCCGTGGAAAATATATGGAACTGACAATATTAAAAGACATTGTAATAATCTTTGCCTTATCAACTCTGGTGAATCTTGTTTTCACCAGGATCAGGGTTCCGACCGTCGTTGGTTATCTGCTTACAGGCATCATTGCAGGGCCTCATTTACTAGCACTGGTTACAGCACAACATGAAATCGATCTGATGGCCGAGATCGGAGTTGTACTGTTGCTTTTCACCATCGGGCTGGAGTTTTCGCTACAACATCTCCTGAAAATAAGAAGGATAGTATTCTTCGGAGGATTAGTACAGGTGCTTACCACAGCCGGATTTTTTGCCATCATATCACGCTTTAACCGTATTGGCTGGGAGGGAGCTGTTTTTATTGGATTCCTTGCAGCATTAAGCAGCTCGGCACTTGTATTGAAACTGCTTCAGGAGCGATCCGAGCTTACTTCAAATTACGGACGTACTGTTCTGGGGATACTTATCTTTCAGGATCTGCTGCTTGCCCCGCTCCTTTTGTTCACAAATCTTCTGTCTGATAATTCTGTTAATGTACCCTATGAAATATTAGTGCTTACAGTAAAGGTAATCATCATTATCGGATTTGTTTATGTCGGTAACAGATGGTTATTACCCAAATTGCTGGATCTGATTGCGCATACAAAAAATCAGGAACTCTTCATGATGAGCATTTTCCTTGTTTGTTTTGGAATTGCCTCTCTGACCTCCAGGCTCGGGATGTCACTTGCTTTTGGTGCATTTCTCGCCGGATTGATGGTTTCCGAATCAGATTACAGTCATAATGTCTTTGGAAATTTTCAGCCGGTGAAAGATGTATTTGCCAGTTTCTTCTTTGTATCTATCGGGATGCTGCTCGACATCTCATTTGTCATTGAAAATTATCGACTGGTGATCTTAAGCGTATTGCTGGTTATTGTTATAAAAACCATTATTGCCGGTGGCACCGGATTCCTGCTGGGGCATACGTTCCAGGGCACAGTATTGATCGGACTTGCCCTGAGCCAGGTCGGGGAATTCTCTTTTATCCTGGCCAAAATAGGATTTGATCATGCAATTTTATCTGAGTTTTTCTACCATCTGTTTCTGGCAGTCGCTGTTATAACTATCGCACTTACTCCATTTCTGTTCTATCTGGCATCCACGTTGTCCAGGGCTCTCCTGAAGCTGCCTCTTCCCAAAGTAATGATAAACGGATTGTTTCCCCTGAAGGAGGTTGAAATACCTGACTATAAATGTCACCTGGTTATAATTGGTAAGGATCCCAGCGCAATTAAGCTTTCAATGATGGCAAAATACAATAACCTGCAGCATATTTCCATTGTTTTTGACCCTTCACTTGCCCGTGAAAAAATAAACAACGAAGACATGGTTGTTTACGGCGACGCTGCCAACGAACCTATTTTAAGAAAGGCGCATGTAGAAAGAGCTGATATTGTTGTGATTTCAGTTGGAAGCATAGTTCCATGCATGGCCATAATTGAAAAAGTCCGCCACCTGAATAAAAACGCTTTTATTCTTGCCAGATCAGCGCATATAAGTAATATAGAACAATTATATAAAGTGGGGGCTGATCAGGTTTTATCCGAGAAGCTTGAGATTGCGATTGATCTGCTGAACAGGATACTTGTCAGGAGACTGGTACCGCAAAGGGAGGTTAACCGGATAATGACACATATCAGGAGCATTAGTTTAGGAGCATTTAACGAAAAGGATTCGGTTAACAAACCATCAATCCTTGATGAATTCTCAAAAATAAATATAACAGCAGTTTCTGTTGAATCCGATTCTCAGGTTGAAGGGAAATCGCTGATCGATATTGATCTGCGTAAAAAGACAGGAGTAACTCTGCTCGCAATAAGGAGGGGCACAGAAGTAATAGAACATCCGGTACCGGGAACAGTCCTGCAGAGCGAGGACATTGCTTATTTACTTGGAAATCCGGAGCAGATTAATTTCGCATCCGAGTTGCTTCACCGGAAAAATCCATAAATCGTGTGACTAAGTGCCAACTCCGTGTAACCTCCGTGAAAACTCAGTGTGACTCCGTGGTAAAATAAAAATCCATAAACCACAGAGTTACACAGAGTTACACGGAGAAGAATACGGAGTAAAGTCTCATTATGACAGTATCCTTATCTTTTATAATATCACCCTCCTTATGCCATCTCCGTGAAAACTCAGTGTGACTCCGTGGTAAAATAAAAATTCATAAACCACGGATTTACACAGAGTTACACTAAGAGGAATACGGAGTAAAATCTC
>CAZKMH010000026.1:10213-16912 GCA_964553395.1 uncultured Rikenellaceae bacterium
CATAAACCACGGATTTACACAGAGTTACACTAAGAGGAATACGGAGTAAAATCTCAGTAAGACAGGGGTCACTTCTTTGTAAAAAAATCATTAGTTTTTTAAATACGAACCACTCTTCTTTAAAGATGCTGGATATATTATCGTTGACTTTTTTTCCCGAAATATTCCCGGTTTTCGGTGAACTTAAATTCCCCTTTTTTGTTCAAAACATTATTGAACAATAATTGTCTATAATATACTTGACAATATAAATGTAGTAAAAACAGGTAACTCTGTTATAATGACCGGTTAAACACTAAAATTCAAGCATATGGAAAAAATTCTACACAACACTCTTTCAGGAAAAGGTAACACCCGCAGAATATCTGCCCTGATATTATTTATTGCCCTGAGCATCAATCTTTCAGGACAGAAACCTCAAACAACTCTGATAGAAACATGGGAAAACGGAGCCTGGTTAAATTCAACTAAAACTACGTACAGTTACGATGTAAATCAATACGAGACCAGTAATCTGTCACAAGGATGGGACCAGCCATCAACAAGCTGGTTAAATGTTTCACAAATAATCCATACAAATAATCCCAATGGTACCGTAAACAACTCGGTTGTTCAATCCTGGGTTGTTCAGAGCAGTACCTGGAATAATGCGCAGAGGACTTCATACACCTATAATGCGGCAAACAAAGCACTCACAGTTCTCTCGGAACTTTGGACTGGAACAGCCTGGTTTAATTTAACCAGAATAACCAATACATATAATGGCAGTGGTAATCTGACCAATTCATTGGTTGAAACCTGGAATCCTGTATTCAGCGCCTGGAATAACCTCAGTCAGTCAAACCATACATATAATCCGAACGAAACTGAAAACCAGGTTGTTAATCAGGTGTGGAACCTGGGAACAATGTCCTGGGACAATTCAAGAAGGTCAACATTCACTTACGACGCTTCAGCCAGGGTACTTACCGACCTTCAGGAAATCTGGACAACCGGTACCTGGCAGAACGAGTCATTATTCACAAATACCTGGGCGGCAAATGGCAGTTTAAGTAAAGAATTATCACAGACATGGAACACTACCTCAACCTCATGGGTGAATGATGGACAATCAGATTATTCGTATAATCCGAATAGCACCGTCAATCAGATCGTCAATCAGGATTGGCTGACGAATGCATGGGTAAACGCAGAAAGAATAACATTTACCTATGGGACAGCAACAGGCCGTGTGGAAATTAAGGATGAAAAAACTTTCACTATCTATCCCAATCCGGCCGATGACTTTGTCACATTAAAATCTGACTTTGACATCTCTGCAACAACATTCTCACTGGAGGATCTGACAGGAAAACAGGTAAGGACAGGAATCCTGACTGACAGGATTACAATCCTTGATGTTTCCGGTCTTGCAAAGGGGGTCTACTTACTCCGTTTAGGAGATAAAAAACAACATATTTACAAAGTAGTAAAGCGTTGAAATTGAAGCTTTAAGCCTTTCCCAATCCGGTATTCCGGGATGAATTAGAGCACATTGGATGAGGATTAAAAATCAGACACTTACATTAAGGTTTTATCAGGGAGCGAGCCGGGTTATTATCCATTTATTGCCAGAAGCTGTATAAATTATCCTGTCGTGTAATCTGTGCTCCCTTTCCTGCCAAAACTCGAACCATAACGGGATCAGCTTGTATCCTCCCCAGTCAGGAGGACGCGGTACAAGCTGATCCTTAAATTTATCCCTGAAAAATTCTACCTTATCTTCAAGATACTTCCGGTCAGGAACCGGCTGACTCTGCTCACTTGCCCATGATGAGAGCTGACTCTGGCGTGGCCGTTTCTCGAAATACTCTGAGGATTTGATCGAAGGGACCTTCCCGAATCTACCTTCAATCCTTACCTGCCGGTGCAATTCAGGCCAATAGAATAGCAGGGCGCCAAACGGGTTTTCGGCTATCTGATTAGCCTTTCGGCTATTGTAATTTGTAAAGAATGTAAAGCCCTCATTGTCAATGTCTTTGACAAGTACTTTCCGGACAGAAACACGTCCTTCGGTTCCTGCTGTCCCGAGAGTTGCTATATATTGCTCCTCATCAGCTCGCAATGGTTTTTCATTCAACCATTTGGAAAATTGGCGGAATGGATCTGCACTGACAGTGATTTCGGATAATGCCTCCATATTAATGTCAGTTTTACTATGATCGAAATCTTCAATATAAAACAGATTCCAGCCGGGAATGTTTAAAAAAGAAGAATTATATAACTTTCTGATTACCCGTATAGTTCAACTGATTCAACCAGTATGTGGCCGAGTCTGAAAATTATCAGTTTATTTCACGGATCTTAATATTCCGGAACCAGGATTCATCATTATGATTCTGCAGTACAATATGGGCTTTACGCTTATCGGTGAATCCCTGTATCTTATTGAATTTGCTTATTTTATATGCATCCTCGAGCTCTTTAGAACCAAACTCGAATTCCATAACTCTGGTACCATTCAGCCAGTGTTCAACATGCGTGCCGTTGACCAGTATCCTGCTGCTGTTAAACTCACCAACGGGCTTCAGGGAAACATTTTTTGAAGGGATCAGATCATACAGCGACCCTGAGAACTGGGATGGTTTTAGTTTTCCTTTATAAGATCCATCACTGTCATCCAGCAGCTGGTATTCAAAGCCAAGGGCAGAATACTTCGACCCGTATTCCTCGCACATCTCTTCCGAAACATTGTATTTAAGACCACTGTTACCACCTTTGTTTACCTTCCACTCAAAGCTTAATTCATAGTTATCGAATGTATCAACTGTTGTCAGATCGCCACCTTCAACCGGTCGGCCATCGGGAAGATTTTTCATATTCCCGGTATTGACTTTCTTGATCATCCCGTTCTCGATAACCCACAGTCCGGCCGGAACATGATCTCTTCCAAGACCCCGCCATCCGTTAAAAGTTTTTCCGTCAAAAAGGAGCTTCCATCCCTGCCTGATCTCGGATTTTGTCAGCTTATTGATTTTTGATGCCTGTTGTTTATCTTTTCCCGGTATTGTATTCCAGCTGATGAGTATCAGTGAAACTATCAATGAAACAACGGTAATCCTGAATTTTAGTGGCCTTAATTTCATATGTGTGTATTTAATGAGTGATTATAAATATATTTATATGGTTCAATCTGCCAGGGGTTAAAGATATGAAGATTTATCACATTGAATTTTATAATATATTTTTTCAAAAAGTCTACATTTACTAAAAGTATTAATCAATGAATAAAAATGAATCTGCCGCACTTGCAGCAAAAATTTTTACAGGGATCTTTTGTGCTATTCCCTGTCTGGTGACAGGAGCAAATTCATTGCCTGAGGGAAAGCCAAACATACTTCTGATCCTTTCCGATGACCACAGTGCCCCATTCCTTGAATGTTATGGTAATCAGGATATTAAAACTCCCAATATAGATCGTCTTGCCAGGGAAGGAATAATGTTTAAAAGAGCCTATACAGCTGCACCACAGAGCGTTCCTTCCAGAGCTTGCATCCTGACCGGCAGGAACGTTCTGGATGTACAGATGTTGCGTTTCTCCGCACCGCTTGATAAAAATATAATCACTTTCCCTGAATTATTGGGAAAAGAAGGGTATTATACAGGGATTTGCGGGAGAAGTTACCATCTTGACGGATCAGGTTCATTGCCAACGGAAACAGCAGAAACTTTTAAGGCATTTGGTATGCGAACCTTTGCCGGTAGGGTTGATTATCTTAAAACGGGGAATGATAATGCAGTCCTTTCACAGGTAACAGAATTCCTGAACCAGAACAACGGCAACAAACCTTTTTTCCTGTGGGCAAACTACAGTGATCCGCATCGTATATATAATGCAAAGGATTATGAACCCGATCCACAATCAATACATGTTCCGGATCTGATGCCGGATACGAAGCTCCTCAGAGAGGATCTGGCCGGATATCTCGGTGAAATTCAACGACTTGACCATAATATAGGAATACTCCTGAATGAACTGGAGAAAAGAAATCTCCTGGATAACACCCTTATTCTGTTCATGGGCGATAACGGGGGAGCACTGCTCAGAGGGAAAGGCACACTTTACGATCTGGGAATACATGTTCCTCTACTGGTAAGATGGCCCGGGAAAATAAAACCGGGCAAAATGTCCGACATTCTGATCTCTGGGGAAGACATTGCTCCAACGCTGCTTGATGCAGCAGGCCTGAAACCGGATGAGAAAATGACCGGGAAAAGCTTTTTGCAAACCCTCACAGGTGAAGAAAAAGATATAAGGGAATATGTGTTTGCCGTTCGCGGAGCCCATGGATCATCATTACCATTGAATTCAGCCGCATTTGATTTATCGAGAGTTGTTTTTAACAAAAACTACAAGCTGATTTACAATCCTCTTTTTCAGCTGCCTTATTATCCCGTAGATTTTAGCGGTAATGAATTCTGGAAGGAGCTTATCCGCCTCAATAACGATAAAAAGCTCGCCAAAAAGTTTGATGGTACTGTTATTTTTACACCTCAGCGTCCGATGTTCGAATTGTTCGACCTGGAAAAAGATCCGGGTGAGTTTGTAAACCTTTCCGGAAAGGAAGAATACCGGGAAATTGAACACAGGATGAAAGCTGAACTACACCGGTGGATGATTATTTACCGTGATGTTGTTCCTTTACCAATACCGCCTCCACCAAAATGAGTTGATCATATCAGGCTGTACAGGCTGGACAACAAACAATTTTGAATTCAAATGTTCTCTATTCAGATTAAAAAAAAAATTAACAGAAGTGTGAATGTGAGTGTGAGTCCTGTGAAAACAGAATGAGGCAAGAAGCAATGCAACACAGATATGCAAAGCGGAAGTACCGGCGTTCAATCAGTTTTATAAATCCACCCGAGCTTAAGTTTTGTGATATGTGTAACACCCAGACCGGTGCCTTCCTTACGATTCCCTGCACAATGACCAAGTAAAACTTCTTTTCGTGTGAAGTGTATTGCAGTATAACAGTACCATCCATCAGGATCGGTCTCAATGTTTTTTATTTTCTCCCAGGTTTTGCCTTCATCTTCAGAAACAGCTACAGAAAATGGAGTTCTCTGACCTTTTATTGCAGGATCTTCACCATCATTGTTGTTCCAGACAAGAAGCAGATCTCCTGTTGAAGGGATCCTGGCAATTGATGCGGGAGATAAAGGTGATTTGATATTACTGTGTTGAACCGGACTCCATCTCTCTCCTTTGTCTTTGGAGCAGGAGATACATTGAACTCCTGCATCAGAGCGGATGAACATTAAGATATCCCCGTTTTTCAATTCAACCAGACCAGGTTCCTGTGTTACAATGCCCTCAGGATTCTGAACTTCCTGCCCGGAATTCCAGGACCGGCCATTATCATCTGAATAATAACTCCACAAACGACCGATACGGGAGAAATTTTGATCTCCCGGACTTTGATGCAAAGCCACAGCAAAAACAAGTCTGCCATTCTCCAACTGAATGACCCTGTTATTATTAAGGACAAAATAACCCTCCCGGTCTGTAATGCAGGGTTGTGGATCACTCCAGGTTTTTGTTTCATCATTTGAGATCCTTATAGTAGGAATACAATCAGTCATTGAATTTTTCTTCAAATAAAATAAAGCGATCTCACCATTTTGAAGCCTGAGCAGAGAGACTGACATAATATTCAGTGTACCCTCCTGTTCAATTATCTTTTCGCTCTTCCGGGTCCATGTTTTTCCATTATTTTCCGAATATCTCGCAGCAATATAAGCGCTGCCATGATCGCTTCCGGAACTCCCCGTATAATGGGTATAAACAAACATGATCCTTCCACCTTTCAGAGCAATGAAATCACCTTCACTGTTACGTGGATTACCGGGTCCGGGATCAAGCCTGAGAACAACTTTTTTACCAGGTTCTTTATCATTGGTTCCGGTGATACCTGTAACATCACAGGCAAACAAGAGAGTCAGGCAAATTATTAACAGCTTCTTCATTTAGTACAATGTAAATAAATAATTATTATCTTCCTGTACCACTTTATACTTTTTATGCATTTCTTTACTATTATTTTTCCAGCATAATAAATCTTTATTAAAACAATCTTATAATTCAAGAACAAATGAACAGACGCAAGTTCATCACTACCAGTGCTTTTGGAGCCGTGGGACTTCCGCTTCTTTCAATCTCCCCACAGAATGTCGCACCAGGCGACAGGGTCAGAGTGGCGGTTATCGGCCTGGGCAGCCAGGGAAGAAGTCATATGAACTGGTTTAACAATTTGCCTGATGCCGAAATTGTTGCATTATGTGATCTGGACAAAATCAGATTACAGGAAGCACAAAAACGGCTTCAGTCAATGACTCCTGATTCCAGGGCTGAGATTTACACCGACTTCAGGCACATACTCGACAGAAAAGACATAGATGCAATTACCTGCGCGACACCCGATCACTGGCATGCCCTGATCGCTATTATGGCATTCCAGGCCGGGAAAGATGTTTATGGTGAAAAGCCTCTGACATACTCTCTTGCAGAAGGACAGGCTATGCTCAAAAACCTTGAGAAATATAATCGTATTTTCCAACTGGGGACTCAGATACATGCCGGAGATAATTATCATCGTGTTGCTGAAATAATTCGATCCGGTAAACTTGGAAAAATCCATACAGTACGACTTTGGAAGA